>NZ_JBNHGF010000396.1:0-2481 GCF_059091005.1 Arthrobacter sp. Y3223164 | reverse complement strand
GCCGCGTTCGGCGTGGGGTCCGACGGGCGCCTCGCCATGCACGCGCACCGGTCCGACGAGCTGATACCCGTCGAGGCGATGCCGCTGGCCGCGGACGGCGTCAACGACCTGCGGTTGTGGGAGTTGGATCTCTCCGGGCTGGAGCGGGTGGAGGTGGCCGCGCCCGCCGACGGGAGCACGCCGCTGGTGCTGTTGGTGCCGGGCGCGGGGACAACGCCCAAACGGTTGGCGAAGATCGCCGACCGGATCGAACCCGGCGTGTCGGTTGCCGCGTGGGAGCCCGTGCCCGGGCGGCTCACCCGGTTGCGGGGACGCACCTGGGTTTCCGAAACCAACGGACGGCACCAGTACCGCGTGACGGGAGACGGCTTCTGGCAGATTCACCGGCTGGCGCCGGCCACGTTGACTGCCGCCGTCCTGGACGGTGTTGCGCCCCGGGCGGGGGAGAGGGTGGCCGACCTCTATGCGGGTGCCGGACTTTTCACGGCGCCCTTGGCGGATGCCGTCGGGGTGACCGGCAACGTTCTCTCCGTCGAGGGCTCGCCGGCCGCCAGCAAAGACGCCCGCAAGAACCTGCACGGTTTCGGGCAGGTCGAGATCCTCCAGGGCAAGGTCGAGCGGGTGCTGCGCTCGCAGCCCGAAGAGATGGACGCCGTCGTCCTCGACCCGCCCCGCGCGGGCGCCGGAAAAGCCGTGGTGCAGGCGGTGGCCGCCCGAAACCCGCGGGCGGTCGGCTATGTGTCCTGTGACCCGGCGTCCTTCGCCCGGGACCTGGGCTACTTCCTGCAGCTGGGCTGGAACCTCGACTCGCTGCGCGTGTTCGACCTGTACCCGCATACCCACCACATGGAGTCCTTTGCCGTGCTCACCCCGGGGCGCCGCTGAGCGGGAGTGCGCGAATCCCGGCTGTGAGGCAGGCCACGGGCGCCGCTCCGGTTCCTGCCAACCGGCTACCCGATAGGATGGGGGCAGCGGTTCCGGACGAAGCATATTGTCTCTGGCTTGTAAATTCTGCGGGCTGCGGCGCGTCAAAAAGGCCAGAGGCCGAGCCCACAGCTGTCCCTTCACACTTAGGGATGCCTAACTAGCGGGTGGTTGCCGCCCGGACAAAGATAAAGTGTGGCGAGAGGAGTCCTGTCATGAGTAATGTGGACAGCTTCGGTTCCAAAGGCGTCTTGAACGTCGCCGGGACCGAGTACGAAATATTCCGGCTGAGTGCCGTTGAAGGTGCCGAGAGCCTTCCGTTCAGCCTCAAGGTCCTGCTGGAGAACCTGCTTCGCACCGAAGATGGTGCGAACATCACGGCGGACCACGTCCGCGCCCTGGCCGGCTGGAACCCCGACGCGCAGCCGGACACAGAGATCCAGTTCACCCCCGCCCGCGTCATCATGCAGGACTTCACCGGTGTTCCGTGTGTCGTCGACCTGGCCACCATGCGCGAGGCCGTCAAGGAGCTCGGCGGCGACCCGAAGCGCGTGAACCCGCTGGCCCCGGCCGAACTGGTGATCGACCACTCGGTCCAGATCGATGTCTTCGGCAACGCCGGCGCGCTCGAGCGCAACATGGAGATCGAGTACCAGCGCAACGGCGAACGCTACCAGTTCCTGCGCTGGGGACAGACCGCCTTCGAAGACTTCAAGGTGGTCCCCCCGGGAACCGGCATCGTGCACCAGGTCAACATCGAATACCTGGCCCGCACCGTGATGACCCGCGAGGTCGACGGCAAGCTGCGCGCCTACCCGGACACCCTGGTCGGCACCGACTCGCACACCACCATGGTCAACGGCCTGGGCGTGCTCGGCTGGGGCGTCGGCGGCATCGAGGCCGAGGCCGCCATGCTCGGCCAGCCCGTCTCCATGCTGATTCCGCGCGTTGTCGGCTTCAAGCTCACCGGCTCCATCCCCGCCGGCGCCACCGCCACCGACGTCGTGCTGACCATCACCGAGATGCTGCGCAAGCACGGCGTGGTGGGCAAGTTCGTGGAGTTCTACGGCGAAGGCGTGGCAGCGGTGCCGCTGGCCAACCGCGCCACCATCGGCAACATGAGCCCGGAGTTCGGCTCGACCGCCGCCATGTTCCCGATCGACGACGTCACCCTGGACTACCTGCGCCTGACCGGCCGCTCCGAGGAGAACATCGCCCTGGTCGAGGCGTACACCAAGGAACAAGGCCTCTGGCACGATCCGTCGCACGAACTGAAGTTCTCCGAATACCTTGAGCTGGACCTGTCCACCGTTGTTCCGTCCATCGCCGGCCCCAAGCGGCCGCAGGACCGCATCGCCCTGACGTCCGCCAAGAACCAGTTCCGCAAGGACCTGCAGAGCTACGTCGGCACCGGCAACGAGGACGCCCTGGACGAGGCCCTGGAAGAGTCCTTCCCGGCGTCGGACGCCCCGGCCATGACCTCCACGGTCCGTCACGCTGCCGCTGCGCAGGCCGGCGGCGTGAAGTCCGGCACCGCGCAGGCCGACGACCGTCCCT
>NZ_JBNHGF010000395.1:0-2484 GCF_059091005.1 Arthrobacter sp. Y3223164 | reverse complement strand
CGCGCTCCCCCGCCCGGATCCGGCTGCATGGCGGGCCGCTTCGGCCGCGTCTTCGGCCGCCTCCAGGTCGCGGCGGTAGTCGTCGGCCACCAGCCGCCACCAGAGGAAGATTGCGAATCCGGCGAACACGACCCATTCCACCGCGTAGAAGACGTTCATCCAGTTGACCGGCGCTTCCTGCGGCTGCGGTCCGACAACCACCGGCTGCATCGAGGTCCCCTCGGTCGCGGTGCCAAGGTCCGTGCCGCCCACGGTGAAGCCGGTCCCGACCACGAAGCCGGAGTAGCCGGGCGCGTTCCAGCGGTTGATCAGCTCGGCCGCCGACAGCGAAGCCACCTGGCCGGCGGGCAGGCTTCCGGGCAGCGGGGCTTCCGTGGGCAGCAGCCGCCCGACGACGGTGGCCTCACCGTCCGGGGCGGGAACGGCATCCGCCGGTTCCTCGACCCAGCCGCGCACCACGGGGATGACCACGTCTTCGCCAAACTGCTCCACGCCGTCCACGGTGAACGGGTCGACCACCCAGAGGCCTTCTTCGCCGTCCTGCAGGCGGTTCCGGACCAGCACCTGCCCGCCCTGGACGAAGCTGCCGTCGAAGGTGACCATCTGGTCCGCGGTGGCGGCGGTCATCGGGATGCCCGGTTCAAAGACGTCGGTGAGCGGCTTGACCGTTTCGGTCTCGCCCGGGGGCGGGGGCGGTTCGCTCTGCGACGTGGAAAACTGCCACTGGCTCAGCAGCACGAACACCGTGGACAGCGCCAGCGCAAGCACCAGGGCCGCTATCCAGCGGGGTTTCAGGGCAGTCTTGAGCACCCATTAAAGGTACTTCGCAACCATGTAGAAAACGAATCCTGCCCGGTGCCCTCAGGCCAGCGGAACGATGTCGTCGACGCCCATCCGGGCGCTGTCGGCCGTGACGTCGTCGGGCTGCTCCTGGCTGAGCCGTTCGGCTTCGACCCGGGCCAGGTAGTGCTTCACCTCGCGTTCCACCTGTCCTTCGCTCCAGTCGAGGAGGGGCGCCATCAGCCGGGCGACGACCGGGGCGGCGGAGACGCCGCGGTCCCAGGCCTCGATGGAGATCCGGGTCCGGCGGGTAAGCACGTCGTGGATGTGCCGGGCTCCCTCGTGCGTGGTCGCATAGACCACCTCGGCCGCCAGGTAGTCGTCGGCGCCGGGCAGCGGTTCGGCCAGCTCCGGCCGTTCGGTGATGATGTCCAGCACGTCGCCGGCCATGGCTCCGTACCGGTTGAGCAGGTGTTCCACCCGGGCAACGTGGATGCCCGTGCGGTCCGCCATGCGGCTGCGCCTGTTCCAGGCCGCCTTGAAACCGGAGGCGCCGAGCAGCGGGATGGTGTCGGTGCAGCTTGGCGGGACGCGCTCGTCGAGGGCCCGGGCCGCCTCGTCCACCGCGTCCTTGGCCATCACGCGGTACGTGGTGTACTTGCCGCCGGCCACCACCACGAGCCCGGGGACCGGGTGCGCCACCACGTGTTCGCGCGAGAGCTTGGCGGTGGAATCGTTCTCGCCCGCCAGCAACGGCCGGAGCCCGGCGTAGACACCCTCGACGTCCTCCCGGGTGAGCGGGCGCTGGAGGACCCGGTTGACGTGTTCCAGCAGGTAGTCGATGTCCTTGGACGAGGCCGCCGGGTGGGCCTTGTCCAGATTCCAGTCGGTATCGGTGGTGCCGATGATCCAGTGCCGCCCCCATGGAATCACGAACAGCACCGACTTCTCGGTGCGCAGGATCAGGCCCACCGTGGACTGGAACCGGTCCCGCGGCACCACCAGGTGGATTCCCTTGGAAGAACGGACGCTCAGCTGGCCGCGTTCGGTCACCATGGCCTGGGTCTCGTCCGTCCACACGCCGGTGGCGTTGACCACCTGCTTGGCCCGGATGTTGAACTCGCTGCCGTCCTCCTGGTTCCGCACCCGGGCGCCGACCACGCGTTCGCCCTCGCGCAGGAAGTCGACCACCGCCAGCCGGTTGGCCGCGTGCGCCCCGAACGCCGCCGCGGTGCGGACAAGGTTGACCACCAGCCGGGCGTCGTCCACCTGCGCGTCGTAGTAGCGGATGGACCCCACCATGGCGTCCTTTTTCAGGCTGGGTGCCGCCCGAAGGGTCCCCCGCCGGGAGAGGTGTTTGTGGAAGGGGACGCCGCGGCCGCGCCCGGAGGCGATGGCCAGGGCATCGTACAAGGCCACGCCGGCGCCGACGTAGGGCCGCTCCACGTACCGCCTGGTCAGCGGGTACAGGAACGGCACCGGGCGCACCAGGTGCGGCGCGATCCGCTCCAACAGCAGTCCCCGTTCCTGCAGCGCCTCGCGGACCAGAGCGAAATCCAGCATCTCCAGGTACCGCAGCCCGCCGTGGATCAGCTTGGAAGACCGCGACGACGTGCCCGAGGCCCAGTCCCGGGCCTCCACGATGCCCACGTCCAGCCCGCGCGTGACCGCGTCCAGGGCGGCCCCGGCGCCCACCACCCCGCC
>NZ_JBNHGF010000394.1:0-2486 GCF_059091005.1 Arthrobacter sp. Y3223164 | reverse complement strand
GCAGCGCTGCTGTCGCGGTGGCGGGGCCACGGGGCGGGACCGGACCGCGCGGACGGGGCGGACACCTCCGATACCACCGTCGTCAGTTTCCCCGAACCGGCCGCGCGCAAGACGCGGCGCCGGCTGTTGATCGCCGCCGGGATTGTGGCCGTGCTCTTCGCCGTCTTGATGTCGGTCATCTTCCTGTCGCCGGCGCTGGCCGTGAAGACGATCACCGTCGAGGGCGCCGAATTGACCGAAAAAGCAACGCTTACCGAGGCGCTGCAACCGCTCATGGGAACGCCGCTGGCCCGCATCGGAGAACGCGACGTCCATGCCCGGGTGGACCACCTGCCGGCGGTGGAGTCGGTGGAAGTGATCGCCAGGCCGCCGTCGGAACTGCACGTTCGGATCATCGAGCACACGCCCGTGGCCGTGCTGAAGGACGGCAAGAAATTCGTGCTGATTGACGAGTCGGGGACGGAACTTGCGTCGGTCGCCAAGCGCAGCGAGGCAAAACTGCCCTTGATCGACGGCGCGAAGGCCGCCGAAAACCCGGATGTCTTCGCGTCCATCACCGGGGTGCTCGCCGCGCTGCCGCCCGACGTCCTGAAACAGCTCAAACACGCCTCCGCGCAGTCGGTGGACTCGGTGGAACTCCAGTTGGCCGGCGGCCAAAAAGTGCTGTGGGGGAACGCGCAGGAGCAGGAACTCAAGGCCACCGTCCTGCAGGCGATGCTGCGGGCAAAAGACGTGAAAGACAAGGCGAGCGTCATCGATGTGAGCACGCCCACACGCCCGGTGACCCGTTGAGCAGGAGACGGGAAATGCGCAACATGGTGGGAACGCGCGACACGCGGAGCAAGGTCGTTGTGTGGGCGGGGGCTTCCGTCTAGCGTCACGAATAGAAACTACTTGACATAACTCTAACCTTCAAGCTGAAGGTTAAGGTTAGGTGAAACTACCGGACAGGGTACCCGCCCGCTCCGGCAGAACTGATCAGTGCACAGACTCGAGCAAGGGACACAGGACGTGGCAGCACCGCAGAATTACTTGGCCGTCATCAAGGTCGTCGGCATCGGCGGCGGTGGCGTGAATGCCGTCAACCGGATGATCGAGGTGGGACTCCGTGGCGTGGAGTTCATCGCCATCAACACCGACGCTCAGGCACTGCTGATGAGTGACGCCGACGTCAAGCTCGACGTCGGGCGCGAACTCACCCGGGGTCTTGGTGCCGGCGCCGACCCGGAGGTGGGCCGAAAGGCCGCCGAGGACCATGCCGAAGAGATCGAGGAAGTGCTGCGCGGGGCAGACATGGTCTTCGTGACCGCCGGCGAAGGCGGCGGCACCGGCACCGGCGGCGCACCGGTGGTGGCCCGGATCGCGCGCTCGCTCGGCGCCCTGACCATCGGCGTTGTCACCCGCCCGTTCACGTTCGAGGGCCGCCGCCGCTCGAACCAGGCCGAAAGCGGCATCGAGACGCTGCGCGACGAAGTCGACACCCTCATCGTGATCCCCAACGACCGTCTGCTGTCCATCAGCGACCGCAACGTCTCCATGCTCGATGCCTTCCGGTCCGCCGACCAGGTGCTGCTCTCCGGCGTGCAGGGCATCACCGACCTGATCACCACCCCGGGCCTGATCAACCTTGACTTCGCCGACGTGAAGTCCGTCATGCAGGGCGCCGGCTCGGCGCTGATGGGCATCGGCTCCGCCCGCGGCGAGGACCGGGCCGTCAAGGCCGCCGAGCTGGCCATCGCGTCTCCGCTGCTGGAAGCTTCGATCGACGGTGCGCACGGCGTGCTGCTGTCGATCCAGGGCGGATCCGACCTGGGCCTGTTCGAGATCAACGAGGCCGCCCGGCTGGTGCAGGAGGTCGCACACCCCGAGGCGAACATCATCTTCGGCGCCGTCATCGACGATGCACTCGGCGACGAAGCCCGCGTGACCGTCATCGCCGCCGGCTTTGACCAGGTGGACGTCACCTCCGCTCCGACCCAGAAGCCGGCCGCCGCCCCCGCCGGTACGCCCGCCGTTCCGGCCGCCCAGCCGTCCGTGCCGGTCTCGGAGCCCATGGAGCACAGCTTCAGCGGTGCCATGCCGCAGCACCACGTTCCTGCCGATGCGGGCTTCGACATGGATCTGCCGGCCATCGTCGAGCCGGACCTGAGCGCGGGCCGCGTCGACGACCTGGACGTTCCGGACTTCCTGAAGTAAACCCTCAGGCAGGTCCGGCAGTGTTTTGGTGGAAGCAGCGGGTCCACACCGGCGTGTGGGCCGCCTTTACCGACCGCTCGGCCGGGAACCTTGGCCTGCATGTGGGGGACGACCCCGGCACGGTGCTCCGGCGGCGCGCGGCGCTTGAAGACGCCATGTCCGTACCGGCCGGTTCCCTGCGGTTCATGAACCAGGTGCATTCGGCCGTCGCCGCGGTCATCCCCGCCGGCGGAGGGGAGGCCGACACCACTGAAAGAGCGGCGCCGGCCGACGCGCTGGTCAGCGCCGAC
>NZ_JBNHGF010000393.1:0-2498 GCF_059091005.1 Arthrobacter sp. Y3223164 | reverse complement strand
ACGCGGCCGGGCGCTGCGGCCAGGACCGAGTCCACTGCGCGGCGGACGGGCCGGTCAGCGGTATGGACGGCGATCACGATCTCGGCTTCCGGACCGCTGTCGTGGCGGCCAAGGTTCTGCGGCACGCTCACGTCCCGTTCCCCGGGGGTGCCGCGTCGCTCGGTCCGGCCACGTCATCCGGCTTGGGCACCTCGTCCAGCGCGATGCGCCGGGCCAGCTTGGTGATCCGCTCCTCGAGTTGCCGGGTGCGCTGGAACGAGCTCGCCATGTAGATCAGGAAGCACACGATCAGCCCGTACAGCACCAGATCGGTGCCGCGGCCGATGCCCAGCGCATTCGCCACGGCGGTCAGAATGCCCGGGAAGAAGACGGACAGCGCGGCCATGACCGCGAAGAGCATCAGCAGGATGCGGCGCACGGCCTGGTGCCGAGCGTTTTGGCCGCCCCGCATCAGCGCCAGCGCGCCGAGGGCGACGGCCAGGACCAGGACGATTTGGACAACTATGAGCATGGGTTCACCGGAAGAAGAGGTCAGCGAGGATGTTGATGCCGTTGAGCAGGGACTGCCCCTTGGACTTGGAATATTCCGTGTAGACGATGTGTACCGGTTGTTCCACCACCCGGGCATCGAGGGCGGCGAACTGGTGGACCAGTTCGGAGGCGTGCGCCATCCGGTTTTGGGTCAGGTGGATCTTCCGGGCCACGTCGGCGGAGATGGCACGCAGCCCGTTGTGGGCATCGGTCAGGCGGTAGCCGGTGGAAATCCGGGACTGGATGGCCGCCGTCTGCAGGACCAGGCGCTTGAGCGCCGAGACCTCGCCCCGCCCATCGAGGAAGCGGGAACCGAGCACCACGTCCGCTTCGCCGGCCCTGATCCGAGCCAGCATCGCCGCGGCATCCTGGACCCGATGCTGGCCGTCCGCGTCGAACGTGATGACCGCGTCCAGCTGCGGATCCTGCACGGCATATTCGATTCCGGTCTGCAGCGCGGCGCCTTGGCCCAGGTTCACCGGATGGGCAACGACGACGGCGCCGGCCTTGCGGGCCAGGGCGGCGGAATCGTCGGTGCTGCCATCGTCCACGCAGACCACGTGGGGAAAGGTTTCGAGCAGCTCCTGAATGACTGAACCGACGACGGTGGCCTCGTTGTACATCGGCACGACGACCCAGCAGCGACTCACCCGCCTAGTATTCCACACAGGGAATGGTCACGGCTGTTCCGGCGGCGGCGGGCCCTGCCGTCCGGCGGCCGGCGGCTGGGCTGCCACGTCGCGATAGTGGCCGTCCAGCTCCCGCACGCTGCCCGCCAGGCTCCGCTGGTCCACCACGAACTTGCGCGCGTCGCGGCGCATGGCCAGGTACTCCGCGCTGCCCAGCTGCAGCAGTTGCTGCAACCCGTCCTGCAACTGGTTGTACTCGGCTTCCGGTGCCAGCAGTCCGGTGACGCCGTCGTCCATCATTTCGGGAATGCCCCCGCTGCGGTACGCCAGCACGGGAGTGCCGCACGCCTGGGCTTCCAGCAGCACCAGTCCGGCGGCCTCCCGGGCGCCGCCGGCTTCCTGGCTGGGGGCCACCAGGACATGTGCCCGTTGCAGCCAGGAGCGGATCGCGCTCCTGTCCTGGCGGCCCAGGTAGTCGATGTGCGGATGGCTGGCGGCCTGCTCGGCGACGGTGTCCCGCAAGGGCCCGTCCCCGATCACCACCAGCCGGTGCCGGGCCTTGCGCCAGACGGCCAGGGAGGCGTCCAACAGATCCCGGATGCCCTTTTGCGTGTTGAGCCGGCCGACGAAGAGCACTACCGGCACTTCATCGGCCTCGTAGCGGACCGGCTCGAAGTAGTCGGTATCGACGCCCTGGTAATGCACCCGGATTTTCGCGGTGTCCAAGTCCAGCTCCGCGGCGCGGCCGGCCATGTAGTTGCTGACCACCAGGATGCGGGTGCTGTGCGCCGCCGCGGCCAGGACGTTCCGGTGGTGCCACCGGGCCATCACCGTGTCCGCGGGATTCCCCAGCGAGACCATGTCGGAGCCGTGCATGGTGGTGATGAGCGGCGTCCCGGACACGATGGATGCCTTGACGGCGGGCGTCGACCAGGTGGCGAAGTGCTGATGGATGATGTCCGGTTCAAAGCGTCCCACTGCCACGGTCATGGCCGGCATGAAAGCGGGCATCATGAGCTCGCGGCGCCGGAAGCCCAGCCGCGGCACCGGAACGAAGTCCGTCACCGGGATCGTGACGGATGAATCCTCGATCTCGGCCACCAGCGTGAAGACACGGAAGTCGTGCCTGTCCTTCAACCGCTCGGCGTGCGCCGTGGCGAAGTACGTTGGCGGAATCCGCAACGTGCTCTTGGTGATGGCGATCTTCACGGGGCTCCCGGACCTTGGTGGGCTGCAGCCGGCTCGGTCCGGCTTATCGCCATCCTAGCCCGGCGTCCTGAACGCCACCCCGGGGCTGCGGGCCCCGCCCGGTCCCCTGCCGCGGCCCGGGGTCCGCAG
>NZ_JBNHGF010000392.1:0-2508 GCF_059091005.1 Arthrobacter sp. Y3223164 | reverse complement strand
CTGGGCCGCGCCTTCGCCCTGGGCTTCGCGGCCCGCGGGTACCGGGTGGCAGCGGCCGACACCAACCTGGCCGGTGCCGAAAAGACTGCCGCACTGGTCCGCGAAACCGGTGCGGAGGCCGAGGCCTTCGAAGCCGACGTCACCGACGTGGCCTCCACCGAGGCCCTCGCCCGGCGGTGCGCCGACTTCGGGCAGGGGAGCATCGACGTCGTCCTTAACAACGCCGCCATCTATGCCACGGTGACCCGCACCCCGTTCGAGGAGATCGACCCGGCCGAATGGGACCTGGTCATGAACGTGAACCTCAAGGGCCCCTGGCTGGTGACCCGAGCCGCCAGCCCCTACCTGCCCGACGGCGCCCGCGTCATCAACCTTTCCTCCGCCACCATCTACTCCGGCTCGGAGCAGTGGCTGCACTACGTGGCCTCGAAGGGCGGCGTGGTGTCGATGACCCGGGTGCTGGCCAAGGAACTGGGCCGGCGCAACATCACCGTCAACGCCATCGCGCCGGGCTTCACGCTCACCGAGGCCAGCTACGGGCTGATGGAGAACGCCGAGAACTACGGCGTGGACCGCGGCGCGCTCAAACGCGCCAGCCAGCCCGAGGACATCGTGGGCGCGGCGCTCTTCCTGGCCGGGCCGGACAGTTCCTACATCACCGGACAAACCATGGTGGTCGACGGCGGCCGCCAGTTCATCTGAACCACTGCAACCCAAGGAGAACCATGCCTACGGTACATTTCACCGACGCTGAAGGCGCCGTCCGCGACGTCGAAGGCAACCCCGGCGACTCGGTCATGGAAACCGCGGTGCGCAACGGCGTGCCGGGCATCGTCGCCGAATGCGGCGGCTCGCTGTCCTGCGCCACCTGCCACGTCTTCGTCCGCGAGGACACCATGGACCAGCTTCCGGAGATGGAAGACATGGAAGACGAAATGCTCTACGGAACGGCGGTGGACCGCCAGGAAAATTCCCGCCTGTCCTGCCAGCTCAAGCTCGCCGAGGGCCAGGACGTGTACGTCACCACCCCGGAAACGCAGATCTGATCATGGAAACCACCACCACCACGACGTCGGCGGCCCCCGCCCGGGCGGCGGACGGTGCCGTGCAAACCGGGCTGCTGATCATCGGCGCGAGCCAGTCGGGAGTCCAGCTGGCCGTTTCGCTGCGGGCGCTCGGCTTCACGGAGCACATCACGCTGCTGGGCGAGGAAAACCACCGGCCCTACCAGCGCCCGGCCCTGTCCAAGGAGTTCCTGCAGGGCACGGTGGAGAGCGAATCGCTGATCTTCCGGTCGAACCAGTACTGGGCGGACCACAACGTGGCCCTGGTCAAGGGCGAGCGGATTGAGCGGATCGAGAAGGAAGCGGACGGCTCCGGGGTGGCGCACGCGGTCTCCGGGGCGCAGTTCCCGTTCCGCCGGCTGGCCCTGACCGTGGGCGCCCGGGCCCGCAAGCTCCAGGTGCCCGGTGCGGATCTGGACGGCGTGGTCTACCTGCGCAACGCCGACGACGCCCTGGCGCTAAAGGCCCAATTGGAGGGCGTGCGGGACGCGGTGGTGATCGGCGGCGGCTTCATCGGACTGGAGGCTGCATCCAGCCTGCACAAGATGGGCAAGAACGTCACCGTGCTTGAGTACGGGCCGCGGCTGATCGGCCGGGCCGTGGGCGAAGAAACCAGCGACTACTTCCTGACCGCGCACCGTGAACGCGGCCTCGACATCCGGCTGAACTCCCGCATCCGGGAACTGGTGCCGGCGGACGGCGGGGGCAGGGTGGGCGGCGTCGGACTCGAAGACGGCACCGTCGTCGCCGCCCAGCTGGTGCTGGTCGGCATCGGAGTCGTGCCCAACACCGAGCTGGCCGAGCAGTTGGGCCTGGAGGTGGACAACGGCATCGTGGTGGACCGGCACGCGCTGGCCTCCGACGGAACCACGGTGGCGGTGGGCGACGTGGCTAACATGCCCAATCCGCTGCCCGGCTCCCCGGAGGGCGAGCGGATCCGGCTGGAAAGCGTGAACAACGCGATCGAACACGCCAAGGTCGCCGCCTATTCGCTGATGGGCCGGCGGGAGGACTACG
This sequence comes from Arthrobacter sp. Y3223164, assembly GCF_059091005.1. Classification (NCBI taxonomy): domain Bacteria; kingdom Bacillati; phylum Actinomycetota; class Actinomycetes; order Micrococcales; family Micrococcaceae; genus Arthrobacter; species Arthrobacter sp. Y3223164. The sequence goes on along the minus strand of NZ_JBNHGF010000392.1, from coordinate 427 downwards.
CCGGGATCCCGTGGTTCTGGTCGAACCAGGCGGACCTGAAGCTGCAGATCGCCGGCCTGACGCTGGGCTACGACCGGACCGTTGTCCGCCGCGACGACGAGCGTGGCAAGTTCTCCGTCCTCTACTACCGCGACGGCCGGATCATCGCCGCCGACTGCGTGAACGCCCCGCTGGACTTCATGGCGGTCAAGAACGCCCTGGCCAAGGGCCAGAACATTCCCGCGGACGCGGCAGCCGACCCCGCCGTCGTCCTCAAGACCATTGCGACGGACGACTGACTGCCCGCCGTGCGGCTGCACGACAAGGAGACCCACCCCATGAGCACCCCCGAGACACAGACCCCGGAGGCCAAGGGCCAAACCCCGGCATGGGCTGCCGGCGGCCAGCCAGACCCCGCCGAGGATCCGCGCGCCGCCGCCTTCGCGGC
>NZ_JBNHGF010000391.1:0-2511 GCF_059091005.1 Arthrobacter sp. Y3223164 | reverse complement strand
GCTGCCCCCACGCAGGCTGGCCCGGCGCCTGGCTGTCGGCCCCGGCGCCGTTGCCGGGGCCCGTGCCGTCGGGGCCCTGGCCTTGCGGATCCCTGCTGTCGTGCCCGGCGTCATTGGCCCCGTGGCTCATCGCGTCCCGTCTTCCTCATCTCGTGTCGCCGGCTGCGGGAGGCCTCCGGCGAAGTGTTAGCCTCTCATCAGCCTATAGTTTCGGTCCGCCAGTTCCTACCATCCCGGCGCGGGCCCGCCGTGGGCGCAGTGTCGGTGTGCCCTGTGCGTCGTTACGTCAGGGATGAGGGGAATAGGGAACAATAGGGAGATATGAAGGCACGCATTCTGGTCGTAGACGACGACGAGGCCCTGGCCGAGATGATCGGCATCGTGCTGCGCAACGACGGATTCGATCCCGTGTTCTGCGCGGACGGCGCGCAGGCCCTCGAGGTCTTCCGCAGCAGCAAGCCGGACCTGGTGCTGCTCGACCTGATGCTCCCGGGGCTGGACGGCATCGAGGTCTGCCGCCAGATCCGTGGCGAATCGGATGTTCCCATTGTCATGCTGACGGCCAAGTCGGACACCTCCGACGTGGTCCGGGGCCTGGAATCCGGTGCCGACGACTACGTGCCCAAGCCGTTCAAGCCGGCAGAACTCGTAGCCCGGGTGCGCGCGCGCCTGCGCCCGGGCGACCAGCGGGCGCCCGAGACCCTGCGGATCGCCGACGTGGTGATCGATGTTGCCGGGCACGTGGTTCACCGCGGGGACGAGAAGATCTCGCTCACCCCGCTGGAATTCGACCTGCTGGTGGCCCTGGCCCGGAAACCCTGGCAGGTCTTCACCCGCGAATTGCTGCTGGAGCAGGTCTGGGGCTACCGCCACGCCGCAGACACTCGCCTGGTCAACGTTCACGTCCAGCGGTTGCGCTCCAAGATCGAACGCGATCCGGAGGCCCCCGAAGTGGTGCTCACGGTGCGCGGCGTCGGTTACAAGGCCGGCCAAGGGTAAGTGGAGCCGGTTCTCAGCCGGTGGACAGCCAAGCTGAAGGCGGCAGCTGAGGCCGCTTGGCATGCCACGCTGCGGGCCCGCGAGTTCCTGAACCGGAAATGGCGGCGGTCGCTGCAGTTCCGCACGGTGACCGCCGCCGTCCTGCTCACCGCCTTCGCCTTCATGGGCGTGGGCGCGTTCCTCTCCAGCCAGATCGCCTCCGGGCTCTACCAGGAGCGGGTAAACCAGGCGGAGGCCGAGTCCCGGCGCGGGCTGTCCCAGGTCAAGACAATCTTCGAGAGTTCCTCTGCCAGCGACCGGGCGACCGTCTCCAGCATGGTGGCGGACACGCTGAAACTGCTGGAAGGCACTGGCGCCGAAGCGCCGCGCTACTACCTGCTGACGCCGCTGCCGGGCGGCCAGAACCTCTACGTGTTCAGCCAGTCGAACACCTCCATCACCGCCAACATCATTCCGGAGGGGCTGGCCCGTGAGGTGGCCACCGGCACCGGGCAGTACCGACAGGCGCTCGCGCTGCCCGTGGGCGACAGTGATGTCCCGGCGATCGGATTCGGCACCAAGGTGTCGTTGCCGCCGGGCAATTCGTATGCGCTGTACCTGATCTACGACCTCTCCTCGGTCCAGCAGACCCTGGACTTCATTCACCGGGTGCTCTGGATCGGCGGCGGGCTGCTCCTGATCCTGGTCGGCGGCATCGTCTGGCTGCTGACCCGCGCCGTCGTGCACCCGGTCAGCCAGGCAGCGATCGCCTCGGAGAAGCTGGCGGCAGGACAACTGCAGGAGCGGCTGGAAGTCCGGGGCGAGGACGAACTCGCCCGGCTGGGGGCCTCCTTCAACCACATGGCCAACAGCCTGCAGGAGCAGATCACGCAGCTGGCGGCGCTGTCCGAAATGCAGCAGCGGTTCGTGTCCGATGTGTCGCACGAACTGCGGACGCCGCTGACCACGGTCCGCATGGCCGCGGAGGTGCTGTACGAATCGCGCGGGGACTTCGATCCCATCAACGCCCGCTCCACGGAACTGCTGTACAACCAGGTGGAGCGTTTCCAGGCGCTGCTCGCCGACCTCTTGGAGATCTCCCGTTTCGACGCCGGTGCTGCCGCCCTGGACGCGGAGCCGACCGATTTGGTGGAGATCGCCCGCACCGCACTCGACGCCGCCCAGCCGCTTGCGGAGAACAGCGGGTCGGAGCTGCGGCTGATTGCCCACGAGCCGCGCTGCATCGCGGACATGGACCGCCGCAGGATCGAACGCATCCTGCGCAACCTGATTGTCAACGCGCTGGAACACGGCGAAGGCAAACCGGTGGAGGTCACGGTCGGGGCAACCGAGGACGCCGTGGCCGTCTCGGTGCGGGACTACGGCATCGGGATGACGCCCATGGAAGCCTCCAGGGTGTTCGACCGCTTCTGGCGTTTGGACTCCCGGCTGGCGACGGCGCGCTACGGGAGTTTCCTCCGCAGCGCCCTGCCGCCCTTCTGGAGTACCAAGGACGGCGCCACGGCCCGCCAG
>NZ_JBNHGF010000390.1:0-2515 GCF_059091005.1 Arthrobacter sp. Y3223164 | reverse complement strand
CGTGCTCGCCATGCTGGCGGCCAGCCCGGTGCCGGTGCCCGGCGCTCACCCGCGCGACTGGTGGGGACTGCTGCCGCTGAGCAGCACGGCACCGGTCGTTCCGGAGGGGGAACCCGTCCCGGTTTCCCCCTCAAAGGTGGAAGCCGTCCAGAAATCCCCGCTCGACTGGTTCATCCAAGCGGCAGGGGGCGAAGCGGCCACCGACTTCGCCCGCAGCCTGGGTACCCTGGTCCACGGAATTGCGCAAGACATCCCCGCGGGCACGGGAACGGAATACGTGGCCGAACTGGTCCGGCGCTGGCCGCAGTTGGGGATGAAGGAGAACTGGGAGGGACGGCTTGACTTCAACCGTGCCGAAGGAATGGTCCGGAGACTGGCCCAGTATGTGATCCAGATGCGTGCGGAGGGCCGGAGCCTGGTCGGCGTGGAACAGGACTTCTCGGTTGACCTGCCGGGTCCGGAACGCGTGGCCAGGCTGCGTGGACAGGTGGACCGGTTGGAACTGGACGCCGACGGGCGGCTCCACATCGTGGACCTGAAAACGGGACGCGCTGCCCCGACCAAGGCAGAACTGGAGCGGCACCCGCAGCTGGGCAGCTACCAGGCGGCGGTCCAGGCCGGAGGATTCCCCGAACATGCGTCAGCCCCGGGCGGCGCTTCCCTGGTCCAACTGGGACAGGACCTGAAATCGGTCAAAGTCCAGCAGCAGGAGAGCCTGGCCGACGGCGAAGACTGGGCCACAGCGATGATCCACGAGGCCGCGGCGCTCATGGCCGCTTCCGAATTCGAGGCCCGGCACGATCCGCAGCGGTCCGGCAACGGCGGTCACGGCTGCCGTGCACCGGAAATTTGTCCCCTGTGCGCAGAAGGAAGGCAGGTCACCGAATGAGCATAGGAACGGTCACCACAACCTACAGCCCGGAAGAGCTTGCCGGACTGCTGGGCCAGCACCTGCCGACAGCCGAACAGTCGGCCATCATCAGCTCCCCGCTGCAGCCGATGCTGGTCATCGCCGGCGCGGGTTCCGGCAAGACGGCGACAATGGCCGACCGCGTGGTCTGGCTCGTGGCCAATGGCTTTGTCCGCCCGGATGAAATCCTCGGCGTCACTTTCACCCGCAAGGCCGCAGGCGAGCTGGCAGCCCGGATCCGCGCGCAGCTGGCCAAGCTGGACCGCAAGGGCCTGCTGCCGCAGGAGGCCGACGATGCTGCCGGACTGGTGGAACCGAAGGTCTCGACGTACCACTCGTACGCCAATGGTTTGGTCAGCGACTACGGGCTGCGCCTGGGAATTGAACGCGACGTGGTGCTGCTGGGCACCGCGCAGTCCTGGCAGCTGGCCAGCCACTGCGTGGAGGCGTACGACGGCCCCATCGAGCACCTGGTGGCCGGCAAATCGACCCTGGTCAACGCCGTGATGCAGTTCGCCGGGGAATGCTCGGAGCATCTGGTCACCCCGGACCAGGCTGCCGGCTACCTCGCGGAGGAGGTGGAGCGGATCGCCGCCCTTCCCTACATCGACGGCAGCACCAAGCAGGCCAAGGCGGAGGTGCGGAAATTGCTGGACCGGCTGCGGACCCGGATCACCGTGGCCAACCTGGCGGCCGGCTACAACCGGGCAAAGCGGGAACGGGGGGTGCTGGATTTCGGTGACCTGGTCTCCCTCGCGGCCCGCATCGCCCGTGAAGTGCCGCAGGCCCGCCAGCTGGAACGCAGCCGCTACAAAGTCGTGTTGCTGGACGAATTCCAGGACACCTCCCACGCCCAAATGGTGCTGTTCTCCGAACTGTTCGGCGACGGGCATGCCGTCACCGCAGTGGGCGACCCGAACCAGTCCATCTACGGCTTCCGCGGTGCCTCCGCCGGCCAGCTCTTCGCTTTCCAGGAGCACTTTCCCCTGGTGGGCGACGACGGCCGGCGGGCCCCGGCTCCGGCCGGTTTCCTCACGGTGGCCTGGCGCAACAGCATCAACATCCTGCGGATGGCCAACCGGATCTCGGCACCGCTGAACCGGGAAGACCCGAACCGTCCGCGCCCCGGCCGGATCAGCGTTCCGCCGCTGCGCCCACGGCCGGGAGCCACGGAAGGAACGGTGGCACTGGGGCGCTACGCGACCGAGGCGGAGGAGACCCTCGCCCTCGCCGACGCGATCGAACGGGCACGGAAGACGGTTTTCGCCCGGGACCCTGAAACCGGCCGTGCCGAACCCGTCAGCACCGCCGTGCTGTGCCGGCGGCGGGCACAGATCCCGGGCATCGCCAAGGTACTCGAAGAGCGGGGCATTCCCTACGAAATCATCGGGCTGGCCGGGCTGCTGGCACAGCCGGAGATCGTGGACCTCGTGGCGACCCTGCGCGTCCTGGCTGATCCGGGACGGTCCGACGCGCTGATGCGGCTGCTGGCGGGGGCACGCTGGCGGATCGGACCGGCGGACCTGATGGCCCTGGCCGATTGGTCCCGGTTCCTGGAAAGCAGGCGCCGCGCGGCAACGGCAGGCGAGGCCGCCGAGCTGGACC
>NZ_JBNHGF010000389.1:0-2518 GCF_059091005.1 Arthrobacter sp. Y3223164 | reverse complement strand
GACGACGGGCTGCGCGTCGCGGCAGACAGCATGTCCGCTGCGGCATAGCGGCGGCGACTGACGCCGGGCGCGGTTGATGTGCCCGCGCGCACCAATCGCAACCCCGGAGCGATGGCGGGGCACTCCACCGGAGTGGGGTGTCCCGCCGCTCCGGTTCAGGCCAACGACAATGCGGAATAAAGGCGGGGCCTCACGGGCCCTCCTGCCTGCAATCGCGTTCCAGGGGTTCCGGGCCCATGGCCTCGCCCGCGACCCGGTGGTTCAGGGCGAGGGCGCCTCGGCCCGCTCTGGTGTCTCTTCGCCAGTCCCGGAGCGGCCCTGCAGCGACGCCGCCAAGCCGCCGATAATGAGGTCGAGGCCGAAGTCGAACTCGTGGCTGAAGTCGTATCCGGGCTGCAGCACATGCTCCACGGCGAACTCCCGCAGGTGTGGATAGTCCTCGACGGTGAACATCTCCACCATCGGCCCGCCGACCTCCGCCAGACTGTCCGGCCCGTCGAAAGGCAACGATGCCTCCTGGAGAGCCGTCCCGTAAACGTACGCATCGAGCACCGCATAGGCGTGGGCCGCCAGCGGCAGCGAGAACCCGGCAGCCCGAAGAGTCCCCAGGGTCGCATCGTGGTGGCGCAGGTTTGCCGGTCCCGGCGCGGTGCGCGATTCCATCAAGGCTATGGCCCACGGGTGGCGGCGCAGCACGTCGCGGGCGGAGGCGGCACGCCGCTTCAACTCCGCCTTCCACTCCCGGCCCGGCACCGGCAGCTCTATCTCTTCGAAGACGGCGTCGACGATGCCGTCGAGGATCTCGTCCTTGTTCCGCACGTGGTGGTAGAGCGACATCGGTTTGGCGTCCAGTGCCTGAGCCAGTGAACGAATGGTCAGGCGGGCCAGCCCGCCGCCGTCGGCGATCTCCATCGCGGCGCGGAGCACCCGTTCCCTGCTGAGTGGCTCACGTTGCGCGGGGGCGCTGCCCGGTTTTTTGATCATTGTTCCCGCGACTATAGCATTCTCGTACTTTGTACGGTAGCTTCGTACGTTGTACGAAGTACTTGGGCTCCACGTCATCCACGTCCTCGAGAAGGAAGTCCCATGGAACCAACAGAATCCACCCCTTCGGCCGCGAACACGCAGCCGGTTCCCGGCAGCGGCTCCCCGGACCCCATAAGACCCACCATGCGCGCCATAGTGCAGACCCGGTACGGAATCACCGATGCCCTGCACCCCGAAGAGATCGCAGTACCGGAGGTCGGCGAAAGCCAGGTCCTCATCAAGGTCCGCGCCGCAGGCCTGGACCGCGGGACATGGCACATGGCCACCGGCCTGCCGTACCCGGTCCGCGCCGTCTCCGGGTGGAAGTCCCCGAAGAACCCGGTCCCCGGGCTTGACGTCGCGGGAACGGTAGCGGCGGTAGGCAGTGCCGTCACGAAATTTTCGATCGGAGACGAAGTCTTCGGTTTCGGCAAGGGTTCCTTCGCGGAATTTGCGGTGGCAGCGGAGTCGCTGCTGGCCCGAAAGCCGGCAGACCTGACTTTCGAGCAGGCAGCGGCCCTTCCGGTCTCCGGCGTGACAGCGCTGCAGGCGCTGCGGGACGCCGGCCGCGTACAGGCCGGGCACCGCGTACTCATCACGGGGGCCTCCGGCGGCGTCGGCACCTACGCCGTGCAGATAGCCACGGCCCTGGGCGCCACGGTCACCGGCGTCTGCAGCGCCGCCAAGGCGGAGCTGGTGCGGAGCCTCGGTGCCGGGAGCGTCATCGACTACGCCCGCGAAGACTTTGCGGTAGCAGGACACAAGTATGACGTGATCGTGGACATCGCCGGGAACCCGTCCCTGTCGCGCGTGCGCCGGGCTCTTGCAGCGGACGGCACGGCGGTTATCGTCGGCGGCGAGCACGGCGACCGCTGGACGGGCGGCCTGTTCAGGCCGCTGGGCGGAATGATCCTGTCCCTCTTCAACCGGCAGCGTGTTGTCATGTTCATGGCCCGCCAGGCGGCTTCGGACCTCGAACGGCTGAGTGAGCTGATCGTCTCGGGGCAGCTGAAGCCCGTGCTCGACCACACTTATCCGCTGGAGCAGATGCCGGAAGCACTCCGCCGCCTGGAGGCCGGCGAGGTGCGGGGCAAGGTGGTCATCAAGGTCTAGGGGAGCCGACACACAACGCCAAATAGTGGTGCTCGGCACGGCCGGGTAACAGACTGGGAGCGTCACCAGTTCCGGCAGCCCCGCGAAGGAGCCACGGCCATGCTCAAAACCCATCTGCGTCTCAAACCTGTCCTCGAGATTCTGGCGGCGGCAGCCGCAACCGGCACCCGGCCTGACGCCAGGGACGTCATCAGCGAGGCCTTGCGGCGCGTACCGCCGACCGCGCACGAGAAGGAGTTGCTGAGCGGCGGTGTGCCCCGCGGCTTCAAAAACCTGACGACGGCGACCGCGCGGCTGGTGAAAGCCGGCTGGATGTCGAAGGGCCGCGGCGGGTGGGCCATCACCGAGGACGGGCTGCGGGCGGTCACCGCCTTTCCCG
>NZ_JBNHGF010000388.1:0-2521 GCF_059091005.1 Arthrobacter sp. Y3223164 | reverse complement strand
AGTAGCGGAGCGGCAGGCGGTCCCGGCGGGCTGGGCCCCGCCCCGCCGTCGTCCCCCGCCCCGTCGTCGTCCGTTTACCGCGCGTCAGGCGCCCTTTGACGCCTCGGACTTGGAGCCTGACTTCTTCTTCTTCGAGGAGCCGGCGGAAGACTTGGCCTCCCGGTTCTGCTCGACGCTGCGGCGCAGCGCCTCCATCAGGTCCAGGACCTTGCCGCCTTCTTCCTCTTCGTCCGTGCCGAAGGTCTTTGCCGTATCCAGCGCCTCGCCCTGCTCCAGCTTCGCCTCGATCAGGGTCCGCAGCTGTTCCTGGTACTCGTCGGTGTAGTCCCCGGGCGTGAAGTCGGAGGAGAACGACTCCACCAGCGCGGCGGACATCTCCTTCTCTTTCGCCGAGATCCGCACGGTTTCCTCGAGCGACGGGAAGCTGGCCTCCCGTACCTCGTCCTCCCACAGCAGGGTCTGCAGCATCAGGACCTTGCCGCGGACCCGCAGCGCCGCCAGCCGGGTCTTCTGCCGCAGCGCGAACTGCACGATGGCCGTGCGGTCCGTCTCTTCCAGGGTCCGCCGGAGCAGGACGTAGGCCTTGGACGACTTCGAATCCGGCTCCAGATAGTAGCTGCGGTCGAACATGATCGGATCGATCTGGTCGCTCGGGACAAACTCGACGACTTCGATCTCGCGGCTTTTTTCGACCGGCAGGGACTTGAAATCCTCGTCCGTGATCACCACGGTGTGCTCACCGTCGTCGTACGCCTTGTCGATGTTCTGGTAGTCAACGGTCTTGCCGCAAACCTCGCACCGGCGCTGATAGCGGATGCGCCCGCCGTCCTTGTCATGGACCTGGTGCAGGCTCACGTCGTGGTCTTCGGTGGCGCTGTAGAGCTTGACCGGCACGTTGACCAGACCGAACGCCACCGCGCCTTTCCAGATGGCTCTCATGCCACTAGTGAACACCCGCGGGCGGTACAAAGCCAGAGGCGAGGGCCTAGCCAACCGGCCGCGCGGCGGACAGACTGGCGGTATGGCCAGCCAGAATTCCAGCCGGATATCCAGCCAGAAGGAGACCGTAGACGTCGACGGGCGCCGGCTCAGGCTGACTAATTTGGACAAGGTGCTGTACCCGGAAACCGGGACCACCAAGGCGGAGGTGATCGCCTACTATTCGGAGATCGCCGAGTTCCTGGTTCCGCATGCCGCCGACCGGCCGGTGACGCGCAAACGCTGGGTTCACGGCGTCGGCACGGCGGAGGAACCGGGCGAGGTGTTCTTCCAAAAAAACCTGGACAAGTCCGCGCCCGACTGGGTCTTGCGGCACACCATCGAGCACAAGAGCAACATCAACGTCTACCCGTTGGCCAATGACCGGGCCACCCTGACGTGGCTGGCGCAGATTGCGGCCCTGGAAATCCATGTTCCGCAGTGGAAGTTCGGACCGCGCGGCAAGATCAACAATCCCGACCGGATGGTGCTGGACCTGGACCCGGGGGAAGGGGCCGGGCTGGCCGAGTGCGTCGAAGTCGCCTTCCTGATCAAGGACATCCTCGAGGGGATGGGGCTCGACCCGAGGCCGGTGACCTCCGGTTCCAAGGGCATTCACCTTTACGCCGGGCTGGACGGCAAACAGACCTCGGAGGACGTCAGCCAGGTGGCCCACGAACTCGCCCGCCTGCTGGAGGCCGACCATCCGGACCTCGTGGTCAGCGACATGAAGAAGTCCCTGCGCACGGGCAAGGTGCTGGTCGACTGGAGCCAGAACAACTGGGCCAAGACCACGATCGCCCCGTACTCCCTGCGCGGTCGGCCGCACCCCACCGTGGCGGTGCCACGAACCTGGGCCGAGCTGGAAGACCCGGACCTGGCTCACCTCGACTTCAGGCAGGTGCTCGAGCGCGTCAAGGAGATCGGCGACCCGCTGGCCGGCATGGCGGGCGGCACCGCCGACGAGCAGTCCCTGCCGGAGCCGGGGCCGGACCGGCTCAGCACGTACCGTTCGATGCGCGACCCGGACCGCACGCCCGAGCCGGTGCCTGCGGTGATCGAGCGGCGCGAGTCGGACGATGAACCGGTTTTCGTCATCCAGGAGCACCACGCACGCCGGCTGCACTACGACGTCCGCCTGGAGCATGACGGGGTGATGGTGTCCTGGGCCGTGCCCAAGGGACCGCCGGTCACGACCGGTAAGAACCACCTGGCCGTCCACACCGAGGACCACCCCATGGAATACGCCACCTTCGAGGGCACCATCCCCAAGGGCGAATACGGCGCCGGGGTGATGACCATCTGGGACAGCGGCACCTACGAAGTGGAGAAGTGGCGCGAGGGCAAGGAAGTCATCATCGTGCTGCACGGACGACCCGACGGCGGCCTGGCGAACGACGGCGGGCCCCCCGGTCCGCGTCGCTACGCCCTGATCCGCACCGGCGGCGAGGACGGCAAGGACAATTGGCTGATGCACCTGATGAAGGACCAGCCGCGTCCTGCTGCCGGGACGGCGGACGGCGGCGGGTCCGGGCGCGCCGGG
>NZ_JBNHGF010000387.1:0-2523 GCF_059091005.1 Arthrobacter sp. Y3223164 | reverse complement strand
GCGGGCGGCCGGCAGCACCGCGGCGCGGACCTTGTGCACGGCGGGGGTTACGGCCTCGCGGCCCGTGCGCGAGAGCAGGTAGGCCCGGTACATGAGCTGGTTGACGGGCAGGTCCCAGCTGCCCGGATAGCTGACCTCGTAGCCGCCGAAGGAGCGCTTGAACCGGGAGAAACCGGCCCACGGGTGGTCGGGCTCGTCCTCGGGACTGACGCCCCACATATCGAAGTGGCGGATGCCGGCGGCGCGGGCGTCCATCATCATGGTCACCACCAGCGGAATCCCGGCGTTGAGCTTGCGGTGGGCGTCGTCCGCCGCGGCGTGCGCGTACACCCGGGTGGCCTCCGTGTCGTAGGACAGCGCGGCCGCGATCGGCTGCCCGTCCAACCGGGCGATGAACAGTTTGGCCGCGCCGGCCGGGACCAGGGTCCGGGCTGCGTTCCGCAGGTAATCGTCGGACTGGGCCTTGAACTCCGCGCGCTCGGAGACGTCGTGCAGGAAACCCAGCAGGATTTCGATGTCCGCCGGGTCGCTGGAGACATCGAACGTGACGCCCTTCTTGTGGATATTGCGGTACAGGTTGCGGCTGGTGCTGCGCATGGCGGCCAGCAGATCCTCTTCCGGCTGGCTCAGGTCCAGCATCCAGGTCAGTTTCGGCTGGACGTCCACCGGTGCCTTGACCAGGCCCAGCGACTGCAGCGCCGCCTGCGGCCGCTGGCCGAGGTCGGTGCCGACGGGTTCGATCCGCACGTAATGGGCGCGTTGTTCCGCGGCCAGGGACTGCAGGGCGGCCAGCGCGCGGATCAGGGCGGCGTTGTCTGCCGCGGCCGGGCCGTACGGGACGTACAGGAACTGGCCCAGGGGCGTCTTTTCCGCGATGGCCAGCAAGTTCCAGCCGTCGCCGCTGCGTTCGAAGACCTGTTTGCCCAGGCTGCGTTGAAAGTCGGCCCAGGGCGCAGACTGCAGGATCGAAGCGGTCAAAGTGTTGCTCCCGTTCGTTGTTGATCGAATTCATGTGTGCCGCCTGAGGTGGTCACCGCGAACAGCACCGCGCCGGTTCCGGTGTCTCCGGCCGGGTGCACGTTCACCGGTTGTTCCGTGTCGGGGATGAACGCGGCCTCGCCGCGGCCAAGCATCAGGTCGGACTTCGGGGAGTCCAGCAGCACGCTGCCGGACACGGCCAGCACGATCGCGGGGCCGTGCTGGGCCAGCGGCACCGGGCTGCCGCCGTCGGCCAGTTCGATGCGCTGGAGCTGGAACTCGGCAAAGGGCGGGCAGTACAGTTCCTGGCCGGCATCGGTGATGGTCGGTTCCACCATGGGCGGGGCGATAGGCCGGAAGTTCGTAATCTTCACCAGTTCGGGCATGTTGACGAACTTCGGGGTGAGGCCGCCGCGCAGCACGTTGTCCGAGGCCGCCATGACCTCCACCCCGAGGCCCTGCAGGTAGGCGTGGATGTTTCCGGCGGGCAGGCACAGTGCCTGGCCGGGGGAGAGTTCGACCAGGTTCAGCAGCAGCGAGATCAACGCGCCGGGGTCGCCCGGATACAGTTCGCCCAGGCGGGCGACCGCTGCATATTCGGTGCCCAGGCTGCCGGCCGGTGTGGCCGCCAGCAGGCGGGTCGTGTCCGCGGCGAGCCGGGTGGAGCGCTCCCCGCCGTCCAGCAGCGCCACGAAGGCACCGCGGAGGGCCGCTTCCTCGTCGCCGCCACCCAACAGTTCCAGCACCTCGTCCAGGAGATCCAGGGCCGCGCCGGCGTCTGCCAGCCGTGGTTTCAGCCCGGCCAGCAGCCGCGCCGCGTCGCGCGGGGGGCGGAAACCGCACAGCGCCTGGAAGTCGCTGAGCGCGAAGATCATCTCCGGCTTGTGGTTGTCGTCCCGGTAGCTGCGCTGCGGGTCGTTGAAGGAGATGCCGGCCGCATTCTCCGCGGCGAACCCTGCGCGGGCCTGCTCGAGCGTGGGATGGACCTGGAGCGACAACGCGGAGTCGGCGGCCAGGACCTTGGTCAGGAACGGCAGCGTGGCGCCGAACAGGCCCAGGACCGTCTCGCCCAGGGCGGCGCCGGGGTTCTCCTTGATGAACTCGTCGAGCGGCCGTTCGCCTCCGGCCAGCTGCACCCGTGACGGGGAGTCGGGGTGCGCGCCGATCCAGAGTTCGGCTTCCGGCCCGCCGGACGGTTCCCGCCCGAACAGCTCGGCAATCGCCGTCGTCGAGCCCCAGGCATAGGGACGCACTACATTCGTCAACCGATACATGTGAAGCCTCTTCCTCGTCCTTGTTCCCACGATCCTCTCAGACCCCGCGCCGTTGCAGCATTCCGGCAGCACCCGCCCCCCACCGGGGGGACGCCGCCGGACCGGCGTGGCAGCGGGCCGGGATCAGGGGACCGAGCACTTGCCGTTATTGGCCACCAGGGCGCCGAGCGTGGCGGTATCGCCGATCTCGGCCAGCTGCTGGAGATACTCCGCGGTGACCTGGGGCTCCGCCGGCGCCTCCGGGGCGTCGGCCGCATCCGGTGCCGCCTCG
>NZ_JBNHGF010000386.1:0-2538 GCF_059091005.1 Arthrobacter sp. Y3223164 | reverse complement strand
CGCGGCGGCCATGGCGGCGGCCATCCCGTCCGGCTGGCCTGCGGCGGGGACGTCGTGCCGGGCACGCGCCACCACCTCGCCGTCGAGGTTCAGCATCACCAAGGTCATGACCACGGGGTCGAGGTGGATGCCGATCGCGAGCCGGCTGGAAAGTTCCAGCTGCAGGACGGTGCGCGGTTTGCCGGGCCCGCTGACCGTCTTGCGGTCCTCGCGCACCAGGCCCTCGTCCACCAGCCGGCGCACCACGTTGGAGATGGTCTGCGGGGACAGCCCGGTGCTCTCCACCAGTTCCACCCGGGCGATTCCCCCGCGGGCACGCCGAATGGCGTTAAGGATCACGGCCTGGTTGTAGCCGCCCAGGCGGCCCAGGTTGGTTCCGCGCTGCATTGCACCCGCTTTCCACTTCTTCGACGTGTGGGACCCAGAGCAACTCTAGTCATTGAACGGGCGGACCACACCCGCCACCCGGCCACCCTCCCGGCGCCGGCCGGACCGCCGCACTCAGGCCAGACCGGCCACCCGGGTATCGCTGAGGAACTGGGTCCGGTACAGCTCGGCGTAGCGGCCCTCCAAGGCCAGCAGTTCAGCGTGCGTGCCCTGCTCCGCAATCCGGCCGCCCTCAATGACCAGGATCCGGTCGGCGGAGCGCACGGTGGACAGCCGGTGGGCAATGACGACGGCGGTGCGACCCTCGAGTGCCTCGCTGAGCGCCGCCTGCACGGCGGCTTCGTTGGTGGAGTCCAAGGCCGCCGTCGCCTCATCCAGGATCACCACGCGGGGATGGCCCAGCAGCAGCCGGGCGATGGTCATCCGCTGCCGCTCGCCGCCGGAGAGGCGGTAGCCGCGCTCCCCCACCATGGTGTCCAGGCCGTCCGGCAGGGAACGGATCAGGTCCTGCAGCCGGGCGCGGCGCAGGACGTCCCATATCTCGTCGTCGCTGGCCTCCGGCCGGGCCAGCAGCAGGTTGGAGCGGATGGTCTCGTGGAACAGGTGTCCGTCCTGGGTCACCATGCCGATGGTTCCGCGCAGCGCCTCGAAGCTCAGGTCACGGACATCGGTGCCGGAAAGCTCGACGGAACCGGAGTCCACGTCGTACAGGCGGGCCAACAACTGGGCCATGGTGGATTTTCCGGCCCCCGAGGAGCCCACCAGCGCCACCGTCTGGCCCGGCTCCACCCGGAAGCTGATCCCGTGCAGCACCTCCTCGCCGCCGCGGGCGTCGAGGGTCGCGACCTCCTCCAGCGAGGCCAGCGACACCTTGTCGGCGGACGGGTAGGCGAACCGCACGTCCTTGAACTCGACGGAGACCGGGCCCGGCGGCACCGCAGCGGCGTCGTCCTTTTCGGTAATCAGGGGCTTCAGGTCCAGCACCTCGAAGACGCGCTCGAAGCTGACCAGGGCGCTGGAGATCTCCACCCGGGCGTTCGCCAGGGCCGTGAGCGGCGCGTACAGGCGGGTGAGCAGGAGCGCCAGCGTCACCACCTCGCCCGGATCCAGCTGGCCGATGATGGCGTAGAAACCGCCGAGCCCGTAGACCAGGGCCAGGGCCAGCGCGGACACCAGGGTGAGCGCCGTGACGAACACCCACTGCATCACCGCGGTCTTGATGCCGATGTCGCGGACCCGCTGGGCCCGGAGCTTGAACTCGCGGGATTCGTCGGCGGGCCGGCCGAACAGCTTGACCAGCGTGGCCCCGGGCGCGGAGAACCGTTCGGTCATTTGCGTGCTCATGGCGGCGTTGTGGTCGGCGGTCTCCCGGCGCAGTTCGGCGAGCCGGCTGCCCATCCGGCGGGCCGGCAGCAGGAACACCGGCAGCAACAGCAGCGCCAGCAGGGTGACCTGCCAGGAGGTGTTCAGCATGACGATCAGCGTGAGGATCAGCGCCACGAGGTTGCTCACCACGCCGGAAAGCGTTCCCGCAAAGGCCCGCTGCGCCCCGATGACGTCGTTGTTCAGCCGGCTGACCAGCGCGCCGGTGCGGGTGCGCATGAAGAAGGCGATCGGCATCTTCTGGACGTGGTCGAACACGGCGGTGCGCAGGTCCAGGATGATGTCCTCGCCCAGCCCGGAGGAAATCCACCGGGTCACCATGCTGAGCCCGGCGTCGGCGATGGCCACCAGGGCGATGACGACGGCGAGCCAGATCACTACCTCGACGCCGGTCCTGGCCACGATCGCGTCCACGACCCGGCCGGCGAGAACCGGCGTGGCAACGGCCAGCGTGGCGGTCACCACCGAGAGCAGCACAAAGACAGCAATCTTGCCCTTGTAGGGCGCGGCGAACGCAAAGGTCCGGCGGACAGTCTCCCGCGAGAAGGACTTCTGCTCCTTCGAGTGCGAAAGCCGGTACAGCGAACTCCAGGCTGCCCCTTCCATGGACATGATGGCTCCTAACGGCTGATGGTGCTACTGCCACCCTAGAACCAATCCGCACGCCCTGGTGTTCCTGCCCGCGGCCATGCGGCCGGAAGCTGTCCGGAATTGCGGGCGGGCAGGCAAAGGCGCCGGCCTGACGGGTGCAGGACCGGCGCCGCCCCC
>NZ_JBNHGF010000385.1:0-2547 GCF_059091005.1 Arthrobacter sp. Y3223164 | reverse complement strand
CCGCCGCTCCGTTCGACGGGCGCCGTCAGCCCGGCGACGAACCGCTTGCTTCGACGGGCGCCGTCAGCTCGGCGACGAACCGCTTGCTTCGACGTGC
Organism: Arthrobacter sp. Y3223164; assembly: GCF_059091005.1. NCBI lineage: Bacteria > Bacillati > Actinomycetota > Actinomycetes > Micrococcales > Micrococcaceae > Arthrobacter > Arthrobacter sp. Y3223164. The sequence goes on along the minus strand of NZ_JBNHGF010000385.1, from coordinate 2,450 downwards.
GCCGTCAGCTCGGCGACGAACCGTTCCGGATACTCCACGTGCGGCGAATGTCCGCAGTTGTCGAGCAGCACCTCGGTGAAGCGCCCGCCGTTGGCCGCATACTTTTCCAGCACCGCCCGGGTCTGCGCGACCATCGGCTGCGGCGGGGCCGCCTCCTCCCCCGGCCAGCCGGGCACCAGACCGGCCTTGCCGAGGCAGTTCAGGTCGAAGAATGAAGCATCGGAAACGATCGCATCGCTGTCGCCGCGGATCCAGAGGATATCCGGCTTGACTGCCAGGTCAACAAGGCCGCTGGCGTCGAAGACCCCCGGCGCCATCGTGTTCAGCACCCCCTTGCGTCCGGGAGCGAAGCCGGGCCAGTTCGGCGAGGGGACGGAATCGCCCGGATAGTTGTCGCGGCCGGTCTTGGTGCTGAGCATCGATTCGACCCAGATGCGTTCGTAGGGCGACTGGAACCCGGCGTGCACATAGGTCGAGCGGTAGACCGACAGCGGCGAGGCAGGCGCGTCGCCGCTGGTGTCCCTGGCTGCCAACCGCGCCACGAAGTCGGGGTTGGCGCCCCCGCCGCCGGTGCCGGCGTCGTCCCCGGTGAGCCTGCGCCCCTCCGGTCCAGCCGTCCCGCCGAAGCCGTACGGCGAGACCGGAGCCTGGAGCGTCAGGCTGCTGACCGGATGCTCCAGCGCGTATTGCATCACCACGCCACCGCCCATGCTCCACCCCACCAGGTGCGCGGGCGCCAGTTGCAGGGTTTCCAGCGTGGCATGAAGATCGTCCGAAAAGTCACGCAGCCCGCGGGCGGCGTCCACCGGCGCCGGGTCCGTCTGGCCGAAACCCCGCAGGTCCACCGCGAGCACGCGGTAGTCGGCCGGCAGCGCCTGCATCGCCTCCTGCCAGAACAGCGCGGAGGAAACATTCCCATGCACCAGGACCACCGGCGTGCCGTCGGGCCGGTCGCCGTCGCGCTCAAGGATGTTCACCGTCAGCCGCTCCGTCGGCACACGCCGCGCCACGATTCCCGCCAGCAATTCCATCCCTGCTCCTCGAGGTCGAGGCGGCCGCCGTTGGCCGCGTCAAGCACACAGTAGTCGGTAAACCGAGCGCTGACCATCACTTCCTGAAAGGTGATTCAGCTATTGGTTCCCACCGCCTGTGCATCCCCGCGCCTTCTTGGGAGAATGTACTTGTGAGTAACTTGTCCCTTCCCGAAACACAAGCGCCCATCGCCGCGGCCCGCCATCCTTGGAGCCGTTTCGTTGCCCTGGGTGATTCGTTCACTGAAGGCATCGGCGACCCGGACCCCGGGAGCCCGGGCGGACACCGCGGATGGGCCGACCGCGTGGCCGAGGAACTCGCCCGCGGCCACCATGACTTCGCCTACGCGAACCTCGCGATCCGCGGCCGCCTGCTGCAGCAAATCATCGATGAACAGGTCGAACCGGCCCTGGCTCTGCAGCCGGACCTCATTTCGATTTGCGCGGGCGGCAATGATGTGATCCGGCCGGGCGGCGACCCGGACGCCCTGGCGGAGAAGTTCGACCGCGCCGTCACCCGGCTGGCAGCGTCGCAAGCCACCATCGTCCTGTTTACCGCGCCCGACATCGGCGACACGCCCGTCATCGGCAGTGTCCGCGGCAAGGCCGCCATCTACAACGAGAACCTGCGCACGGTGGCGGCACGCCATAACGCCGTCGTGGCCGACATGTGGGCGCTGCGCCAGCTGAAGGCACCGCAGATGTGGGCGCCTGACAGGCTGCATTTCTCCCCGCTGGGGCACCACACCATCGCGGCCATGGTGCTGGACGCCCTCAACGTGGAGCATTCGCTGCAGCCCGAGACGCCCAAACCCTTGCCACCTAAGAACTGGCGCACCGCCCGCACCGAGGACCTGGTGTGGGCCCGCCAGCACCTGGTCCCGTGGGTCCTGCGCCGGGTCCGCCACCAGTCCTCGGGCGACGGGATCCTGCCCAAGCGGCCGGCCGCCGACCCCTTCTTCGGTCCGGGCATGCCTCCCGGCGCGGCCGGGTAACAGGAGCAGCCGGTGCAGCAGCCGAGTCCCCAGGAGATCCGCCGTCACCGGCTGCGGGCACAGCGGCTGTGGGACAGCCCCCGGGACGACGCCGCCTCCGCCTTGCGCTGGCTGCTCGCCTTCCAGTCCCAGGAATATGCCTATGCCCGCTGGTCGCTGGCGCAGCGCTGCGGCGGACCGGCACGGGACAACGCTGCAGAGGTGGATGCGGCGATCGTCGGCGGACGCATTCTGCGCACGCACGTCCTGCGGCCCACCTGGCACTTCGTGGCGGCCGCGGACCTGCGCTGGCTGATGCTGCTCTCCGGCCCCCGCCTCAAGGCAGGGAACAAGGGCCGGGACCGGCAGCTGGGACTGGATGAGGCAACGGTGGCGCGCAGCAACGACGTGCTGGCCGCGGCCGTCGCCGGAGGCCGGCACCTGA
>NZ_JBNHGF010000384.1:0-2551 GCF_059091005.1 Arthrobacter sp. Y3223164 | reverse complement strand
CGGCCACCGGATCGGCGTCGCCGAGCGGCACCAGGTTCCGCGCCGGCACGGTGACGTACTCGGCCATCCCGCCGTCGCGCCCCAGTCCCACGCCGAGGTAGGGCATCTTGGCCGCGTTCTCGCAGTAAGTGTCCTGGCCGCGCGAACACGCCTTGCAGTGCCCGCAGCCAATCGGCCCATAGACCAGATAGGCATCGCCGACGTTGAAGCCTTCCACGCCCTCCCCGAGCTCTTCGACCCACCCGGAGTTTTCGTGGCCGAGCGTAAACGGCGGCGGCACCGCCCCCGGGCCGCCGGCCTCGAAGTCGTTGTAGATGGCGACATCGGAGTGGCAGGCTCCGGCGCCGGCGACCTTCAGCAGCACCTCCCCGGCCCGCGGCTTCGGCCGCTCCACGTCCTTGATGGTGGGAAAAGTCTTGAAGTCCTCGAACACTACAGCGCGCATGATTCACTCCTGCCGGTTGACTCTGCGATAGCTACACACGCCACCCTACGCACCGCGGAAAATGGTCAGCAAGCTGTCTATCGAGTTGTCACGTTTCACCAGTCTGTGTAGCGTAGGCCACGAGGCCACCTCGAGGGGCGCACCAGCGGCCCTGGCCCGATTCCAAAGGAGGCAACTGATGCAAACCGTGGAAGAAACCATTGATGTAGCCGTTCCGGTCCGCACAGCGTACGACCAGTGGACGCAGTTCGAATCCTTTCCGAACTTCATGTCCGGCGTTGAGTCCGTGACCCAGCTGACCGACACCACCAACCACTGGAAGACCAAGGTCGGCGGCGTGGAGCGCGAGTTCGACACCGAGATCGTGGAGCAGCAGCCGGACGAGCGCATCGCCTGGCGCAGCGTCGACGGCAAGTCCCACGCCGGCGTCGTGACGTTTAGCCCCCTCGGCGCGGACAGCACCAAGGTCTCGGTGCGCTTCGAGTGGGATCCCGAAACCTTCACCGAGAAGGTCGGCGCCGCCCTGAATATCGACGACAAGCAAGTGAAGTCGGACATGCGCAAGTTCAAGGAGTTCATCGAAACCCGCGGCGCCGAAACCGGCGCCTGGCGCGGAGAAGTGAACGACAGCGGCCCCATCGGCACGCAGCTCTAAACTTCCAAAACCACAAGCACGACGGCGGTGGGCCGGCTCTCGGAGCCGGCCCACCGCCGTCGTTTGCTCGCCCACCTGACAGCGCTGTCGCAGCAGCCGGCCCTTCCAAGCCAACAAATTTTTCCGGATTCTCCCCCATTTTCTGGTTATCCGGTTTACTCTAGGCCGCAGGGGATTAACTGAGCGGCGATGGGGGCCAATCATGCGGAAAAATCAGGAACGGCCGGAAGCCAATCCAGTAGCCGACATGGAGCGGATGGGACCTAAGCCCGTCCACGGGTCCGGGGACAGCACGGGGATGCCGAATCTGGCAGCGGCCCAGATACCCGGCCCCGGAACAAGTCACATTGTGGCCGGCGAGGATCGGCATCTGCCGGATGATGCTGCCGATCCGCTGGAAAAGGAAGGCCACCTCAGCCGACCGCGCCGCACCCGCGGCTGGCTTCCCTGGAGCCGTGGAACCGGCCGCCACCGCCTCGCTTGATCAGCGCTCGCACCACCATCAGCATCCGCGTCCAGCGAAGGAGCCCGCCATGGCCCGTCCCGTGCACTTTGAAATCCAGGCAGAAGACCTGGAACGAGCCAAAAACTTCTACGCGACCGTGTTCGGCTGGACGTTCGAGGACTATTCACAGGTCACCGGCACTCCCTACTACGGCGTCGTGACCGGCCCGGAGGACCAGCCCGGCATCAACGGCGGCCTCATGCAGCGCCCCGCCCCGACCCCGGACAGCGGCCAGGGCACCAACGCCTGGGTGGTCACCATGGAGGTGGACGACTACGACGCCACCGAACGGAAGATCCTGGCGGCCGGCGGCCAAACCGCCCTGCCGAAGTACGCACTGCCGGGAATGGCGTGGCAGGGCTACTACCTGGACACCGAAAACAACACCATCGGCATCCATCAGCCCGACGAACAGGCCGGGATGTCGTAACAACTTCAAGCGGCGGCGGACAGCCACAGTCCATCTCCGGCGGCGATCGTCTTAGGACAGCACGTCCTTGGTGGTGAAGCGGCCGTAGGCGAGGGCGCAGGAAACGGCGATGTAGCCGCCCTGCAGGACGGCGTTGGCGCCGAAGGCGTCCCAGGAGATGGGCTGGCGCAGCAGGTCGGCGAAGCTCAGCCAGTGGTGCGTGAACAGCCACGGGTGCAACCACTCCAACTGCGGCAGCGCGCCGACAATCTGGGTGACGACGGCCAGCACTGCCGTCGCCGCCATGGCGCCGACGGGGACCTCGGTGAGAGTGGAGATAAAGAGCCCGATGGCCGCCAGCCCAGCCAGCGACACGGCAACGTAGGCGGCCACCAGCAGCAGCCGAGCCAGAGACTCGCCGACGCCGATCGTGTCGCCGGACAGCAGCGTCACCGGCCCGACGCCGAAGAGCAGGCCGCCGATCAGCGCGCCGGTGACCGCGATGGCGAGCGCCGCCGCCATGCAGAAGACCACCGC
>NZ_JBNHGF010000383.1:0-2558 GCF_059091005.1 Arthrobacter sp. Y3223164 | reverse complement strand
CGGCCGCGTGGGCGGCCACCCCTGAGCTGGCCGGGACCGGCCTGCTGGCCGTATTGACCCGGACGGATGCCGACGCCCCGCTGGACCCGATGGCCGAAGCGAAGCTGCTGGCGCGGGACGGAATCTCCGTGCTGCCCCTGGGCTACGACCGGCACCTGGCCGGCGGAGTGGAACTCGACCCGGGGCTGATGTCCCGCGCCGTCCGGCTGCAGGCGGCCGAGCTGGCCTCCACCGCGCTGGCTTTGGCGATGGAGCACACCGGCCGATGAGCGTGAAGATCTTCCACCGGCCGGCCCGGACCACCGCCCCGGCGCGCGAGGCCGCCCCCTTCAGCCTGGAGGCCCCGCCGCCCATGGGCGAGAAGGCCGGCAGGATGAACGCCATGGCGCTGATCCCGCTGCTGGGCGCCGGATTGTCCATGACCGTGATGATGCTCTTCCGCGGCAACAGCCTGGCCGCCGTCGGCGCCATCGCGATGATCGTGACCGTCGTCGCGTCCATCGTCATGATGCTGGGCCAGCGCGGCCGGGCGGCCCGCGCCCGAGCCGAAGAACGCGACCGCTACCTGGAATACCTGGAGGAGTGCCGGGCCACGCTCCGCGCCGACGAGCAGCGCACCATCACCACGGCGCGCACCAGCAACCCGGAGCCCACTGCCCTCTTCGACATCGTCCGCAACACGCAGCGGCTTTGGGAGCGGCGGCGCGGCAACGAGGACTTCCTGCATGTGCGGATCGGTTCCGGCGAGCGGATCAGCCGGCAGATCACCATCAACGAGCAGGGCCCGGCCACGGCCCAGCGCGACACCTTCATGGACAACGAGGTCCGGATCCTGCAGCGGCGGTATGAGACGTCGCCGGATTTGCCGCTGACCCTGCCGCTGGACTCGGCCGGCAACGTCAGCATCATCGGCTCCCGCGGGTTCGTGCTCAACGCCGCCCGGAACCTGCTCGCCGAGGCCTGTGCCTTCCACTCGCCCGAGGACCTGCACGTGGGGATCGCGGCCGGCGAAGACCGGCTGGGCGACTGGGACTGGGCCCTGTGGCTGCCGCATCTGGCGGACCAGAAGCAGGCCCACGCCACCGGCCCGGTCCGCCGGATGGCCCGGTCCCTGGACGAACTCGGTGCCGTGCTGGCCGACGAGCTGAACCGCCGCGCGGTGGTGGCTGCCGAATCCTCCAAGAACGCCCGGGGCGCCAGTCAGCACCTCCCGCGGCTGCTGGTGCTCGCCGACTGCTACGGCGGGCTGCCCGAAGAACTCGTGCTGCCGGACCGGCACGCCGGACTGGCCCACCTGGGCATCACGGTGGTCCATCTGGTGGCCGACCGCGGCCAGGAGCCCGGCGAGGTCAGCGTGCGCGTCACCCAGGCCGGCGCGGCCGCGGATTCCGCGGCCTCCGGCGCCCCGCCGTCGGACTCGGGATTCACGATCCAGAACTACCGCGAGGATCCGGTCGAGCCGGTCGTGGAACAGGGAACCCTGGACCCCCTGGCCGTGCCGACCGCCGAGGCGCTGGCCCGGGAACTGGCACCGATGCGGCTCTCGGCGGACTCGCTGGAACACAACACCGCCGCCAGCTCGGACAGCTTCCTGGACATGCTCGGCCTGAGCCCGGCGCTGGACGAGGCGGACATCAGGCGGCTCTGGAAGCCGCGGAGCGAAGTGGACTTCCTGCGGATCCCGCTGGGCCCCGACGACCGCGGCCGGCCGGCCCTGCTGGATCTGAAGGAATCGGCGCAGTTCGGCATGGGCCCGCACGGGCTCTGCGTCGGCGCCACCGGCTCCGGCAAGTCGGAGATGCTGCGGTCGCTGGTGCTGGGTCTGCTGGCCACCCATCCGCCGGAACTGCTGTCCATGGTGCTGGTGGACTTCAAGGGCGGCGCCACGTTCGCTCCCTTCGCCGACGCGCCGCAGGTCTCCGGCGTGATCACCAACCTGGCCGATGACGCGAGCCTGATCGAACGAATCTACTCCAGCCTCAACGGCGAGGTGGTCCGGCGGCAGGAAGTGCTCAAGGCCGTCGGCAACATCGCCAACATCACCGACTACCAGCTGCACCGGCAGGAACGGCTCGCCCGCGGCGAGGCCATGGAGCCGCTGCCGCACCTGGTGGTGATCATCGACGAGTTCGGCGAACTGCTCACCGCCCGGCCGGACTTCATCGACCTGTTCCTCTCCATCGGCCGGATCGGCCGGTCCATCGGCGTGCACCTGCTGTTGAGCAGCCAGCGGATCGAGTCCGGCAAGCTGCGCGGGCTGGAGACCTACCTGTCCTACCGGATCGGGCTGCGCACGCTCTCCGAATCGGAATCCCGCACCGTGCTGGACACGCCGGATGCCTTCCACCTGCCGCCGGTCCCGGGATACGGCTACCTGAAGGTGGATACCACGGTCTACACCCGGTTCAAGGCCGGGTACGTCTCCGGGCCGCTGGAGGATGTCCAGGCCCAGGAGGCGGACGAAACCGCCGGCGACGACGGCCCCCGGGTGCTGCCGATGCCCACGTATGCGGCCAGCCTGGAGCGGGCGGACGACGCCGGCGCTGCTGCCGCCAGGC
>NZ_JBNHGF010000382.1:0-2570 GCF_059091005.1 Arthrobacter sp. Y3223164 | reverse complement strand
ACACACCACAGGGGCGGCACGCCACGGCACTTTCAACCAATAAATAATTGGTATCAACAAACTTGGCACACTATTGAGTTCTCAAACAACAGGAGCACCCGGCACCAGGACGACCCTCTCAGGCCCTCCATCGCTCCGGAGCAACTTTTCTAACTTACCCGCGCTGGCAGTTCTTGTCAAACCGCCCGGTCCCGCTCCGCCCGTTGGCAACTGCCTTCGGCCGGTTCGGCGAGGCGGCCTTACCGCCCTGCGCGGCTTTAAACTCTAGCACCGGTCGGCGCGGATGTAAATTCCGCTGCCGTTCATCCTTCCTCCACCCTGGCCGGGCCACCGGCAGCCGGCTTCAGGTACACCACGCCCAGCGGCGGCACCCGGAGCGTCGCAGAAGCGGGGCTGCCCTTCCAGCCGCCTTCCACGGCGGTGACCGCACCTGCGTTGACCACTCCGGATCCGCCGTATTCGGCGGAATCGGTATTCAGGGCCTCGTCCCATTCGCCCGCCCACGGCATTCCCAGCCGGAACCCTTCGTGCGGGGCCCCCGAGAAGTTAGCCACGCAGACGAGCGGGTTTCCGTGCTGGTCCCAGCGGATGAAGGACAGCGTGTTGTGCGCGCCGTCGTTCTCGTCGATCCACTGGAAGCCGGCCGGCTCATTGTCGCGCTCGTACAGGGCCGGCGTGGAACGGTAGATCCCGTTGAGGTTGCGGACCAGGTGCTGCAGGCCCTTGTGCGGAACGTTCTGGGAGAGCCACCAGTCCAGCCCGTGCTGCTCCGACCATTCCGACTCCTGGCCGAATTCGGTACCCATGAAGATCAGCTGCTTGCCCGGGTGCGCCCATTGGAAGGCCAAGTAGGCGCGCAGGTTGGCCAGCTGCTGCCAGCGGTCGCCGGGCATCTTGCGCAGCATCGACCCCTTGCCGTGGACCACCTCGTCATGGCTGATCGGCAGCAGGAAGTTCTCCGTGTAGGCATAGACCATCGAGAAGGTGGCCTTGCCGTGGTGGTACATCCGGTTGACCGGGTCCTCGGCGATGTATTCGAGCGTGTCGTGCATCCAGCCCATGTTCCACTTCAGGCCGAAGCCGAGGCCCCCCGCGCTGGTCGGGCGGGTCACGCCGTCGAACGCGGTGGACTCTTCCGCGATCATGACGATGCCCGGCACCCGCTTGTACGCGGTGGCGTTGACCTCCTGCAGGAAGGAAATGGCCTCCAGGTTTTCGCGGCCGCCGTGGATGTTGGGGACCCATTCCCCGTCATTGCGCGAGTAGTCGAGGTACAGCATGGAGGCCACCGCGTCCACCCGGAGTCCGTCGATGTGGAACTCCTCCAGCCAGTACAGCGCGTTGGCGACCAGGAAGTTCCGCACCTCGCGGCGGCCGAAGTCAAAGATCAGCGTGCCCCAGTCCGGGTGTTCGCCCAGCCGGGGGTCTGCGTGTTCATACAACGGCTGGCCGTCGAACCGGGCCAGCGCCCACTCGTCCTTGGGGAAGTGTGCCGGGACCCAGTCCAAAAGGACTCCGATGCCGGCCTGGTGCAGCCTGTCCACGAGGTACTTGAAGTCGTCGGGGTGCCCGAAGCGCGAGGTCGGCGCGTAATAGGAGGTGACCTGATAGCCCCACGATCCGCCGAACGGGTGCTCGGCCACCGGCATGAACTCCACGTGCGTGAAGCCCTGCCAGCTGACGTATTCGGCGAGCTGGTCGGCCAGCTGCCGGTAGTCCAGCCCCAGCCGCCACGACCCCAGGTGCACCTCGTACACGCTCATCGGCCCGTTGTGCGGGTCGCGGGCGGCACGCCGCTCCATCCATTCCTGGTCGCCGAAGCGGTAGTGCGATTCGACCACGCGGGACCCGGTCAACGGCGGGACCTCGGTCCAGCGGGCCATCGGGTCGGCCTTCTCCCGCCACTGGCCGTCCTGGCCCAGCAGCTCGTACTTGTAGACGGCACCGGCCTCGACGCCGGGGATGAACAGCTCCCACACGCCGGATCCGCCCATGGAACGCATCGCGTGCCGGGCGCCGTCCCAGTGGTTGAAGTCGCCCTTGACCCGGACAGCCCGGGCATTCGGCGCCCAGACGGCGAAGCTGGCCCCGGATGTGTCGCCCAGCGCGGAGTTGTAGCGGCGCACGTGGGAACCGAGCGCGGTCCACAGGGTCTCGTGCCGGCCCTCGCCGATCAGGTGCAGGTCGATTTCGCCCAGGCTGGGCAGGTAGTGGTACGGATCGTCGCTGATGGCGGGAGCACCGCCGTCGTACGCCACCTCGAGGCGGTAATCCGGGACGCGTCCCGGATCATCGGCCGGGAATACCGCCACCCAGATGCCCTCGTGCTCGTGTTCCATCGGCACGCGCAGTGACGGCGTGATCACCGTGACGGAGTCGGCCAGCGGACGCCGGGTGCGGACGGTGACGTGTCCATGGTCGTCCAGGTGGGCACCGAGCACTGCGTGCGGCTGGTGGTAGGACCCGTGCGCGACGGCGGAGAGCACCTCCGGCTCGACACGCACCGGGGTGCGGGAGCGGCTGCCCGACGGCGATGCCGGTCCGGGGGTGCCGGCCGCGCCGGAAGTGTT
>NZ_JBNHGF010000381.1:0-2575 GCF_059091005.1 Arthrobacter sp. Y3223164 | reverse complement strand
GAATGGGCCGACGCCGCCAAGGCCTCCCTTGCCCCGCTGCCCGAGAGCACGGTCAAGGCCGCGCTGACGGCCTTCGCCGAGGCCGTCGTGGACCGCGAGGTCTGACCGACGGGCCCACCGTGACCATGCCAACCCTGCCGGCGCCGTCCTTCGGGGACTAACGGGTGACCGTAGAACAAGCACTGTTGTCCTTCGCCCTGGTGGCCGGCCTGCTGACGCTGGTTCCCGGGATGGATACCGCTTTGGTGCTGCGCTCAGTCGTCAGCCAAGGCCGGGGCAGGGCGTACGCGACGGCGTTGGGCATCAACACCGGAGCCTTGGCCTGGGGCATCGCGGCCGCGGTCGGGGCGTCGGCCCTGTTGGCCGCCTCGGAAACGGCGTTCACGGTGCTGAAGGTGGCCGGCGCCGCTTACATGGCCTGGCTGGGCACCCGGATGCTGTGGAGGTCGTTCCGAAAACCTGCCACGCGCCTCGCAGACCCCGGCGCCCCGGCCGCTCCGGCGTCGTACGTCAGGGCGTGGCTCACCGGCGTCGGGACGAACCTGTTAAACCCGAAGGTCGGCGTCTTCTATGTGGCGATGATCCCGCAGTTCATCCCGCCGGGCGTCTCCCCGGCGCTGATGGGCATTCTGCTGGCCCTGGTGCACAACCTGGAGGGGTTGGTGTTCTTCTCGGCCATCATCTGGGGCACGCATGCGGCCCGGAAGTGGCTGCGCACTCCGGCCGTGACGCGTTCCATCGACCGGATCACGGGCATCGTGCTGGTCGGTTTCGGCGTCGCCCTGGCGGCCGAGAGCCGCTGAACCGGCCGGTGGCTCAGTCTTCCTCTTCGTCGTCGTCGCCGAAGACCCACTCAAACATCTCGAAGACGAACTCGCTGAAGGTCGCCTCCTCGCTCTGCCACTGCGGCTTCGGGCCGTTCGTGCGGATCCAGACGATGGGGTCCGGCACATCCAGGTGTTCGGTCTTGAAACCCCAGTTCGCTTCTTCGTCCATCTCGTCCAGGAACAGCAGGTAGCCGCCTTCGATCTCCAGTTCGTCCGGGTCGAAGAAGAAGTCGTGCGCCTCCATCAGGTCTTCGCAGCCCCCGAGCGCGTGGTAGAACTCCACCAGCGCCTGCGGGACCTGGAACTTGTGGGCGCCCAGCAGCCCTTCGAGTTCGTCGTAGGAGAGGCCGTCGTCCTCGGTCCACTTCCGGTCCAGGTACTTGGGCACGAGGGCACGGAATTTGTCCACGAACATTTCGGGCATGGTTTCTCCCTGGAACGGTTGATTGGAGGGCTTGGTCCCATCCTATGCGGCGGCACCGGCTGCGCTGGACGGCGACGGCGGCACACACGGCCCGCCGGTGCCCTCGGACGGCCCGTCGTCAGTCGCGGCGGCGGGTGGCCAGGCCGGGGTAGTCGATGACGATGCCGTCCGAATCCACCACGATCTCGGCGCTGAAGTCCCCGGAGGTGTAGGTGACCGCGGCGGTGCCCGTGCGGTCGTCGTAGGCGCGGGAGCCGCTGTAGATCTGCTGTTGGCCGAGCACGCGCAGGCTCGGCATCTCCACCCACGCGACCGTCAGTTCCGCGGCGGCCTCGGCGTCGTGCACCAGGCCCAGCCGCAGGATCGGCATCGTGTTGGTGGCCGGGCACAAACCCAGGTCGCAGTCCACCGCCCCGACCAGGGAGTCCGGATCGGCGATCCCCGGTTCCGGCAGGTCGCTGTCCCCGGACACCCTGGTCGCGGCGCCCCACGTGCCGTCGGGCGCGCGGTCCAGCACCAGATGCCGGCTCCAGCCCCGCCCGTGGACGGACACCGTGAGGCTTTCGGTGAACCAGTTGCCGGTGGTCGTGAGGGACCAGCTGGCGGCGTAGGCCGCGGTGCGGGAGGCGCCGTGGGCGCTCAGACGCTCCGGTTCCAGGTTCAGGGTCGCCGTGTCGGCGCGCTGCGGATCGTCGCTTCCCAGCCAGGTAACCGTCCGGCTTTCGTGCGTCTCGTGTCCCATGCCCCCAGCCTTGTGTCTGCACCGGGTATTGGCAAGGGACCGGCCGGCTAGCCCTTCGTCCGGGACACCGAACCCAGCCGCCGCACCGTCAGGGCAAGCCACAGGTGCACCCGGTCCGCGGTGAGGGCGGGATCGTAACCGGTCAGCTCCACGATCTGGGACAGCCGGTAGCGCACGGAGTTCCGGTGCAGGCCCAGCTCCTCGGCCACGGCCGCCACCGAGCCGTTGAGCTCCAGATAGGCCTGCAGCGTGGGCAGCAGCGCCGCGTCGTGGGCCGCATCGAACTCGGCCAGCGGGTCGAGTGCCTCGGCCGCAAGATCGGCCAGCGGCACGTCTTCCGACGCCAGCAGCAGGGAGGTCAGGGACAGCCGCTGCGGCACGTTCAGCCGCTCGCCCCGGCCCACCGCTTCCTTGGCCTCGAAGTAGCTCCAGCGCAGCCCGTTCGCCTGCGCATAGCTGCCGCCCACCCCGACCGTGGCGGCGAAGCCCGCGTTCTGCAGGTACGCACTGAGCTCCCGGCCCAGCGCCTCGCCCGATTCGGCGCCCTGCACCACCAGCACCAGCCGCTCGTCGACCAGGCCG
>NZ_JBNHGF010000380.1:0-2575 GCF_059091005.1 Arthrobacter sp. Y3223164 | reverse complement strand
CCGCGCTGGCCGGCCGGGCGCTTGGCGGCCGAGCGTTCGGAGAGCTGCTTGGTGCGGTACGCCTTGTGGTACGGGCGGTCTTCGGCCTTCGGGGTCGGCCCCTTGCCTTCGAGCGCCTTGCGCCCGTGTCCGCCGGTTCCGGCGGTGGGTCCCTTTTTGGACTTGCGCACCGCTCCGGGGCGAGGTTTGTTGGCCATCGAAAAACTACCTTTGTGTTGGGGAAGATACGTTCCCACGCGCGGCGCACCGGCTGTGAGCGGCAGGCCCGACGGGAATCGTCTGCTTTAAAGGGTACCGCCCAACGGTGCGGGCTGCCGTCAGCCGAGATTCCAGCTGGCGCCCTCGGCCGAATCCTCCACCACTATCCCGGCGGCCGCCAGGGTGTCGCGGATGGCATCGGCGCGGGCCCAGTCCTTCGCCTCGCGGGCCAGCCGACGCTCCTCCAGTTGCGCGCTGACCAGCACGTCCAGGGCCTGAAGGGCCGCGGGGTCCGCGCCGCCGCTGCTCCAGTGCGGATCCAGCGGGTTGATGTACAGCACGTCGGTCATCGCCATGACCTGGTGCAGCGCGCGGGTGGCCGCTTCCTTGTCGCGGGCGTCCAGCGCGGTGTTGCCGGCCCGCACCGTTTCGTGGACCACTGCCAGCGCCTGCGGCACGTTGAGGTCGTCGTCCATGGCCGCGGCGAAAGCCTCCGGGACGCGTTCGGTCACGACGAAGCCGAACTGCTCGCCGTAGAGGAACTTCAGCGCCCGCTGCAGGAATCCCTCGATCCGCTCCACCGCGGCGCCCGCTTCCACCAGCGAGCCGGGGTTGTAGTCCAGCGCGGACCGGTACTGGGCCTGGCCAAGGTAGTAGCGGACCACCAGCGGCCTGGCGTCCTGGAGCATCTCCGCGGGGGTGATGATGTTGCCGATCGATTTGGACATCTTCTCGCCCTCGAAGGTGACCATGCCGTTGTGCATCCAGAAGTTGGCGAACCCGTGCCCGGCCGCCCGGGACTGGGCCATCTCGTTCTCGTGGTGCGGGAACCGCAGGTCCAGCCCGCCGCCGTGGATGTCGAACTCGGTGCCCAGGTACTTGGTGACCATGGCCGAGCACTCCAGGTGCCAGCCAGGGCGGCCGGCTCCCCACGGGCTGGACCAGCTGGCCGTCTCCGGCTCGCCGTCCTTGTGTCCCTTCCAGAGCGCGAAGTCGCGCGGATCCTTCTTGCCGCGCGGGCCGGCGTCGGGCGCCGCCTGCATGTCCTCGATCCGCTGATGCGTCAGCGAGCCGTATTCCGGCCACGAGCGCACATCGAAGTACACGTCGCCGGAATCGTCCAGCGCCGGGTAGGCGTGGCCGCGGTCGATCAACTGCTGGATCAGGCGGTGCATCTCCGGAATGTGGCCGGTGGCGCGCGGTTCGTAGGTGGGCCGTTCCACGCCCAGGATGTCGTAGGCCTTGGCGAATTCCTGCTCGTAGCGGTAGGCCAGCGCCCACCACGGCTCGTTCGGCACCGGCACCATCGGGTCTTCGGCCGCGCCGGGGCGGAAGGATTCGGCGGACTTGACCAGGATCTTGTCGTCGATGTCCGTCACGTTGCGCACTACCGTGACGTCATACCCGCTGTAGCGCAGCCAACGGGTGAGCTGGTCGAAGGCGATGGCCGAACGGATATGGCCGACGTGCGGATCGCCCTGCACCGTGGCCCCGCAGTAGTAGAGCCCGGCCTTGCCCGGGGCCAGCGGGACGAAGTCGCGGACTTGCGCGGTGGCGGTGTCATAGAATCTCAGGCTCACCGCTCTAGCCTAGCCGCGGCCGCCACGCCGGTGCGAACGCACCCTGCTACGGCAGCTTCACGACGACGGCGGTGGCCACCGCCGCGATCCCCTCGCCGCGGCCGGTGAATCCCAGCCCGTCGCTGGTGGTCGCCGAAACGCTGACCGGCGCACCGGCGGCCTCACTGAGCACCGCCTCGGATTCGGACCGGCGCGGCCCGAACTTGGGGCGGTTGCAGACCAACTGGACCGCGATATTGCCGATCTCGAACCCCGCCTCGCGGACGATCCGCGCCGCTTCTGACAGCAACCGGACCCCCGAGGCGCCGGCGTACTCGGGACGGTCAGTGCCGAAGTGCGTGCCGAGGTCTCCGATCCCGGCCGCGGAAAACAGCGAATCCGCGGCGGCGTGGGCGGCGGCGTCTCCGTCGGAGTGGCCGGCCAGGCCTCGCTCCCCCTCCCACAGCAGGCCGCCCAGCCACAACGGCTGCGGGTCGGAGTCCGGGGCGAAAGCGTGGACGTCCACTCCGATTCCGGTGCGCGGGAGGGGAAACGGGAAGTCGGGCACGGTCAGCCTTTCATGACGGGTCGGGGCCGGCCGGCGGCCAGCAGGGCCTCCGCCACGGTCAGATCCAACGGCGTGGTGATTTTCAAGGCCCGTGCGGAGCCGGGCACCAGCATCACGTCGATGCCGTGACGCTCCAGTAACAGGGCTTCGTCGGTGATGGCGGCGGCCTCCTCGGGGGCCATGCCCGCCAGGCTCCGGTGCGCCACCGCCAGGGTTGCCGCGTCGAACCCTTGCGGTGTCTGGACGGCGC
>NZ_JBNHGF010000379.1:0-2584 GCF_059091005.1 Arthrobacter sp. Y3223164 | reverse complement strand
ACCGCGGCCGCCCTTAGTGGGCGGCCGCGGTGATCTGCGGGGCCAGATCCTCCGCCGGAGGGGTCCAGACCGCCGGATCCGCCGCGGCCTGGTCGCCGGAGCGAATGTCCTTGACCTCGTGGCTGAGGCTGCCGTCGTCGGCCACGGAGGTGAACCAGACGTAGGGGATGCCGCGGCGGTCCGCGTACTTGATCTGCTTGCCGAACTTGTCTGCCTTCGCGGCCACCTCCACGCTGATGCCGCGTGAACGCAGCTCCCCCGCCACGTCCTGGGCCTGCGACCAGCTGTCCTCGTTGGCCAGGGCGACCAGCACGGTCGTCGGCACCTGCCGGGACGCCACGGCGAACTCCTGTCCCAGGATCCGCATGACCAGCCGGGTCACGCCGATGGAGAGGCCGACGCCGGGAAAGGTCCGGTTGCCCTTGGCCGCCAGCGCGTCGTAACGGCCTCCGGAGCAGATGGATCCCAGCTGCTCATGGCCCACAAGGACGGTTTCGTAGACCGTGCCGGTGTAATAGTCCAGGCCGCGGGCGATGCTCAGGTCGGCCAGCACCTTGCCCGGGGCGCGCCGGTGCGCCTCGCCGATGACTTCCTCCAACTCGGCCAGGCCGGTGTCCAGCAGCTCGTGCCGGACTCCGAGCGCCCGCACCTGGTCCACGAAGGAGGTGTCCTCGGTGCGGATGGATGCCAGCTTCAGCGCGGCCTGCGCCTGTTCGTCGGTGGCGCCCAGTTCTTCCTGCAGCAGCGCGGCAACCTTCTCGGGACCGATCTTCTCCAGCTTGTCGATGCTGCGCAGTACCCCGGCGGTGTCGGTCAGCCCGATCCCGCGGTAGAAGCCCTCGGCCAGCTTCCGGTTGTTTACGCGCAGCTTGAACTCGGGGATGGGCAGCGCGCTGAGGGCCTCGACGATGACCAGCGCCAGCTCCACGTCGTAGCGGAAGGGCAGCTCGCCGTCGCCCACCACGTCGATGTCCGCCTGGGTGAACTCGCGGGCCCGGCCCTCCTGCGGACGCTCGCCCCGCCAGACCTTCTGGATCTGGTACCGGCGGAACGGGAAGGCCAAGTGGCCGGCGTTCTCCACGACGTAGCGGGCGAACGGGACCGTAAGGTCGAAATGCAGGGCCAGCTTGTCCTCGGACTTGCCCTCGGATTCGTCGGCCTGCAGGCGGTGCAGGCCGTAAACCTCTTTGTCGATCTCGCCCTTGCGCAGCAGCTGGGCCACGGTTTCGACGGCGCGGGTCTCGATGGAGGAGAAACCGTGCAGCTCAAACGTCCGGCGCAGGGAATCCAGAACATGCAGCTCCACAAGCCTCTCCTGCGGAAGCCATTCCGGGAAGCCTGACAGGGAGGCCTTGCGTGCCATACGGACCTATCTCCTAGTAGATGAGGGGTAAGGATGAGGCGGGTGCATTAAAGCCGGCGGCAGTGCTGCGGCACTGGATCGCTAGACTGGCTGCTGGACCAGTTTAAGGCCTGCCACGGCAGCGGAACCAAACGCGCTGCCGGGCGCCGCCCCGGCGCCGGGCGGAGTCTATTAGCGCAACGACCAGGAGGAGCTTTGGCCCGGAGCCGTCATGACCGCGAAACCCGGCGCCGCATTGCCCGGATGGAGGCCAAACGCGACCTGCGCCGGCAGCAGGCGGCGCGGCGCAAGCGCGACAACATCATCGGCGGCGCAGCCTTGGCGGCACTGGTAGTCGGCGGCGTGATCGTGCAGATGACCGTGTTCGCCTCGAACCCCACTCCGTCCGAGGTGGAACAGGTCCGCCGGGGCCTCGAAGACCCGCAAGGCGTCGCCTCGCCGCCGCCCTCCGCGAACGCGGCCGGCATCCCGTCGCCGGAGATCGCCGAGGGAAAGGTCTTCAACGGCACCATCGCCACGAACGAGGGCGATATCGGTGTGGAACTGGACGGCAACGTGGCGCCGCAGGCGGCAGCGGTCTTCAGCACCTTGGCCCGGGACGGTTTCTTCGAGGGCAAGACCTGCCACCGGCTCACCACCGCCGCCAGCATGGGCGTGCTGCAGTGCGGTTCCGTGGACGGGGCCGGCGGCGGCGATCCCGCATACCAGTGGGGCCCGGTGGAGAACACCCCCGAAGACGGCGTGTATCCGGCCGGCACAATCGCCGTCGCCCGCGGTGCCGATACCTACAGCAACGGGACGCAGTTCTTCATTGCGTGGAAAGATTCCACCATCCCGCAAGATACCGGCGGCTACACGATTATGGGTAAGGTAACCGAAGGGCTGGACGTCATCGAGCAGATCGCGGCCGGAGGCGTCGAGGATGCCGACAGCCAGGACGGCCCGCCTAAGATACCGGTAACAATAGAGTCGTTCACCCTCCAGTGAGCACCCCACCACGATGGTGCCGCTGAATACGCGGCCCCAGGCACAAGCGAAAGAGTTCTAGCGGTGACACCCAGTCAGCAATCCGACGAAGCAGCCCAGACCGCCCAGACCGAACAAGCCGCAAACGGTTTGGCAGCGGAACAGGTTCCGACCGACCAAACGGCAAACGGCTCGGCAGCCGGCCAGCCGCCTGCCGCAGAGGCGGCGCCGCAGGCCACCGAGGACGAGGCCCCG
>NZ_JBNHGF010000378.1:0-2587 GCF_059091005.1 Arthrobacter sp. Y3223164 | reverse complement strand
CAGGGCCTGCTGCGGGCCGAACTGCGCCAGCGCCTCCGGCCCGAAGAACGAGCATGCGGGGACGCTGACGCCGGTGAAGCGCGCGGGAAAGGCCAGCCGGTCCAGCAGCATGGTGTGCCCCGCGAGCGCGGTGCGGGCGTGGGCGCGGTGCATGGCCGAACCGAAGGAGGCCAACTCGTCGTCGCTGAGCGGGTCCACCGATTCGCAGAACAGCTCCACCGACTCGTGCACACCCGTCGACGAGCGCGTCACGGTGAGCACGCCGATGGACGGCACCTCCGTGCCGGGGCGGGGACGGCCGACCACGACGATGTTGCCGGTCATCGGCGCGAGACGGAAGCAGTAGTCGGTGAGGCCGGCAACGTCCCACGGTTCGCTGACCGGCTCGTGGATGCCCCAGCCCACCGGCGCGGCGCCGGTCAACTCGGCGAACAGCGCGGCGGTGAAGTCGCCGATGCGGGTGGATGCGCTGGCGGGATGCAGGATCTCGCCGCGGGCCTGGATCACGCCGTCGGATCCGGCCGGTGCCTGGAGGTAGTCCGGTGCCAACTGTTCCTCGGCGGCGAAGACGTCCCCGCCCCAGCGGTACTGCTGGCCGGTGAAGCCGTTGTAGAACGTGCCGTCCGCGGCGCTGGCCATCCAGATGCAGCCCTCGCGCTGGAGCAGCTGGTACAGCGGCAGCGTCAGCTTGCCGGTGCTGGGCGTCATCACCACGAACTGGCGCTCCGATGCGCGGGCGGCCACGTAGGCGCGGGTGAGGGCGGGGGAGAGGAACGCCAGCGGCTTGTCCTGAAAGACGACGGCGGTTCGTTCGGTGTGGAAATCGAAGGCGGACGCGTGCATGCCCATCCCTATTCTCCGGACCCGGGCAGTTGGTGGGTGACGACGGCGCCGCGGCACCGCACGGCGATGTTCTGCGCCACCCGGTAGCCGAGGGAGTCGCCGTCGGGGATGCCGTTGCGGACCGTGATCTCCTGCCACCACAGGTCCTGGTGCTCCGGCTCGGCGAAGTCCGGGTGGTCGGAGAAGATCGACGGGATCGGGGTGCCGTCGATGGCGTTCACGGTGGCGCCGGCGAGCAGCCGGGACACCTCGCCGGGAACCCGGACCAGGCGCGGCAGCTCGACGGCCAGCAGGGTGGTGCCGTTGCCGTCCTCGACCTCCAGCAGGGCGTTTCCGGCGGCCTCGCGGACGTACTCCTGCGGCACCACGGCCAGCAGCGAAACCATGACCACGTCCTGGCCCGGCTCATCGAGCGCGACGACGGTGACGGTGTTAGACATTAACGGTCGCCTCCAGCGGGGTCCACAGCGGAGGCCAGCTGCTGCGCCAGGTCGCTCCATGACGCGGTCAGTTCCACGATCACGGGGACCTGTGCGGACAGCTGGACGAGCGGCTGGAAGCTCTGCTCGTTGACCTCGACGATGTAGCCCGGAGCTTCGCCTTCACCCGCTGCCGGCGCGCCGGCGGCCGGAGTGCCTCCCGCCGGCGGCTGCGGCTTTTTCAGCGCGGACAGGTCGACGGCGCCGCGGAGGCTGACGGAAGACGGCGCGGGGCCCTGTCCTGGAGTTGGAGTGGTCATGACATCACACTAATACGTCTCGGTCGGCGCCCGGAATTTTGCCCGACCGGGCCGGCGTCGCGGCCCGGCCGGCCGGGGCTACTTCAGTTCGGCGTCCACCAGGCCCTGGGCGACGCCCACCAGGGTGAGCCGGTCGTCGGAACCGGCCGGCGGCACGTACAGGAAGACTGACTCGCCGTAGGTCACGTCCACGCCTTCGGTGGTGGAGTCATCCCCTGCCAGCGCCGCGAACTCGGGCGAGAGTTCCACGGTGGCGCCGGCCTCGGCCGGCACGCTGCTCATCACCGACTCCATGTGGCCGAACACCACAGCGCCGCCGTCTGCGGTGCGGAGCGCCCGCAGCGAGCCGTCGTCGACGCTGCGGCTGAAGGAGATGTCGGCGTTCTTGTTGGATTTCACCTGGTCTTTTTGGAACGCCTGGATCTGCTCGGAGAAGGTGTTCTTACCGATCGCGTCCTTGTGCTTGCCGTCGTCGAGGTTCTCCGCGACCATTTTCACCGCCGCCTGCGGCGCGTACAGCAGGCCTTCCCCGGCGTCCGGCGCCACGGCCGGCGTCCCGCCGCTCTCGGTGGAGACCTGCGGGAACGTGGTGCCCGGCAGCATCTGGAGCGCGCCCACCATCCGGTAGTTCGAGCGCGGATCCTGCTGCACCAGCACGATCACCTGCGGCACCGGATTGTCCTCGCCCTCCGTGACCGTCACGACCGTCCGCGGCCAGTCGGCACTCGTGCTGACCATCGAGGTCAGGATCGGCCCGGCAGCCACCGGGACGGGAGCCGCAGCCTCGCCGTTTTCGGCCCGAACCTTGTAGTTGGCCTCGCGGACGGTCAGGGCGGCACCGGCGACCCGCGGCTTCAGCTTGCCGGAATCCCGCGCCGAGTCTGCGTCGGAGACCGCCTTCGCCACCGAGTCCATGATCCGGGTCAGTTGGCCCTCCAGCACCACCGGGTGGCCGGCGGCTTCCCCTGCACCCTGGGACGGGGCGGCCGGAGAGGCGGCGTGGGC
>NZ_JBNHGF010000377.1:0-2590 GCF_059091005.1 Arthrobacter sp. Y3223164 | reverse complement strand
CGGGAGAGGCCGCCGCCCAACAGGCCTGCCGCGCCGAGCACGGTGAGGGCGGTCGCCGTCGTGAATTGGCGCCGGGAGACAGCGCCTGGGGAACCGGAACCGCTGCCAGTCATGGCCAGCCCTGCCTCACGCGAACCTGATGGTAGCTCCACGATACGCCCGCATTCGTGCCGCCGACAGTGGCGGAAACCGTGATGCCGACAGTGGCAGAGACCGTGACGCGGGCCGGCGGGTTGGCCGTGGCCGGGCCGGCACCAGGGTGTGCCGCAGCCCGTGTGTTCAACGCAACGAGCGCCGGGGCAGCGGGCCGGAAACGCCTGCCGCGCCGGCTCGGGTTGCCCGCCGGGCGGACAACCGGGGGATATCCATTGTCAGGACCATGGGGTATGAAGGGAACAGGGACCACAACCGATCATCAGGAGTTTGCACATGGAAGTTTGGCCGGGAGACGCCTATCCGCTGGGGGCCACGTATGACGGCAACGGCACCAATTTCGCCGTGTTCAGCGAGGCAGCGGAGGCCGTTTTCCTGTGCCTGTTCGACGACGACGGGGCCGAGACCAGGATCGAGCTCAAGGACGTCGACGGCTACGTCTGGCACTGCTACCTTCCGCAAGTCCAGCCGGGACAGAAGTACGGCTTCCGGGTGGACGGGCCGTACGACCCGGGCCAGGGGCAGCGCTGCAATGTTAACAAGCTGCTGCTGGACCCCTACGCGAAGGCCGTCAGCGGCCAGATCGACTGGGCCCAGCCACTGTTCGGCTACAACTTCGGGGACGAGGACTCCCGCAACGACGAGGACTCTGCCGGGCACATGATGCTCGGCGTCGTCGTGAATCCGTTCTTTGACTGGGACGGCGACCGCAAGCCGCGCACCCCCTATCACCGCTCGGTGATCTACGAGGCCCATGTGAAGGGCCTGACCCAGCTGCACCCGGAAATCCCGGAAGAACAGCGCGGTACCTACGCCGGCATCGCGCATCCGGCGGTCATCGGGCACCTGCAGAAGCTGGGCGTCACCGCGATCGAGCTGATGCCGGTCCACCAGTTCGTCAACGACAGCACGCTTCAGGAGAAGGGGCTGTCCAACTACTGGGGCTACAACACCATCGGCTTCTTCGCGCCGCAGAACACCTATTGTTCCTCCGGGGACACCGGGCAGCAGGTGCAGGAGTTCAAGGCAATGGTCCGGGAACTGCATCTGGCGGGCATCGAGGTGATCCTCGACGTCGTGTACAACCACACGGCCGAGGGCAACCACCTGGGCCCGACGCTGTCCTTCCGCGGACTCGACAACGCGGCCTACTACCGGCTGGTCGAGGACCAGGAGCAGTACTACATGGACTACACCGGCACGGGAAATTCGCTGAACGTGCGCCACCCCCATTCGCTGCAGCTGCTGATGGACTCGCTGCGCTATTGGGCATCGGAAATGCACGTGGACGGCTTCCGCTTCGACCTTGCCTCCACCCTGGCCCGGGAGTTCTACGACGTGGACCGGCTGTCGACCTTCTTCGAAATGGTGCAGCAGGATCCGATCGTGTCCCAAACCAAACTCATCGCCGAACCGTGGGACATCGGCCCGGGCGGCTACCAGGTGGGCAACTTCCCGCCGCTGTGGACCGAGTGGAACGGCCTGTACCGGGACACGGTCCGCGACTTCTGGCGGGGCGAGCCCTCAACGCTCGGCGAATTCGCCTCCCGCATCACCGGCTCTTCGGACCTGTACGAGGCCACGGGGCGGCGCCCGGTTGCCTCCATCAATTTCGTCACCGCCCACGACGGGTTCACGCTGCGGGACCTGGTGTCCTACAACGAGAAACACAATGAGGCCAACGGCGAAGACAATAACGACGGCGAATCGCACAACCGCTCGTGGAACTGCGGGGTGGAGGGGCCCTCCGACGACCAAGCGGTCCTCACCCTGCGCGCCCGCCAGCAGCGGAACTTCCTGGCCACCCTGCTGCTGAGCCAGGGCGTGCCGATGATCGCGCACGGGGATGAGCTGGGACGCACGCAGCAGGGCAACAACAACGTGTACTGCCATGACTCGGAATTGTCCTGGGTGGACTGGAACAACGTGGACCAGCCGCTGCTCGAGTTCGTGGCCACCGTCAACCGGTTAAGGGCCGAACACCCGACCTTCCGGCGGCGCACGTTCTTCGACGGGAAGCCGGTCCGCCGGGGCCAGGGCGAGCCGTTGAGCGACGTCGTCTGGCTAACCACGGAGGGAACTCCGATGGAGCCCGAGGACTGGGACGAGGCCCTCGGCCGCTGCATCGGCGTCTTCCTCAACGGCCAGGGCATCCGCGGGCGCGACGACCGCGGGCAGCGGATCACGGACGAGCACTTCCTGGTGTACTTCAACGCCGCCGACGACGACGTGCCGTTTGTGCTGCCGCCGCGGGAGTACTCGGCGGCCTGGGACATCATCATCGACACGGCCGGCGGCGACCAACTGCCCGGCCCGCTGACGGCCGGAACGAAGGTGCCGGTCGCCGCCAAGTCCACGGTGGTCCTCAAGGCCCACACGGCGCCGGAAGAAGAGCCCGACCACTCGGTCGCCGCCTCCGTTGCCGCGATGGCCGAGG
>NZ_JBNHGF010000376.1:0-2606 GCF_059091005.1 Arthrobacter sp. Y3223164 | reverse complement strand
GCCGCGAACTGGCGCACCGCATCGCGCGGCCCCTCTGCCACCACGCCCACGGTGCCGTCCGCCTGGTTCACGGCCGAGCCCACCAGCCCCAGGCGTTCGGCGCGTTCCCGTGCCCAGTACCGGAAGCCCACTCCCTGGACCCGGCCGCTCACCGTCGCGCTCAGGCGGACGTCCCCGGTGGGTTCCTGTTGCATGCTTCGCTCCTGTCCGCACATCGGTCCAGCGTACGACGGCGCCTCGCTTCAGGCAGCGCCGGAACCGTAGGGGCGCGTGATGGCCTCCAGAAAGTGGCCGTTCGGGTCGGTGAAGTACACGCCGCGGCCGCCGTCGTTGCGGTTGATTCGCTGGGGCCGGCTGCGGCCCGGGTCTGCCCAGTAGGCGATTCCGGCCGACCGGATGCGCGTGAGGATCCCGTCGAAGTCGTCCTCGGCGACCAGGAAGGCGTAATGCTGGGGCTGCACGTTCCCGGCGGTGTCCGCGTAGTCGAGTGCCACGCCGCCCTCCAGCAGGACCGTCATGAAGTGTCCGAACATCGGCTGCGGCGGATCGAGGCCGAAGATCTCCGCAAAGAATTCCGCCGACGCCTTCTTGTCTGCGGCGTAGACGATGGTGTGGTTGAACGAGACGGCCATGGCATGCTCCGAAGGCGGTGGCCGGGACGGACGCCGGCCCCAATGCTGGCTCCATTCAACTCCGGCCAGGCCCGCCGGACAAGCGCAGAACCCGGAAGGTCCGGGTTAACGAAGCAACGGACGACGCCGGCGCCGTGTGGTCGCCGAAGCCGTCCGCTCCGTTGGGGTGGCTGTGCCGCCCCGTGCTGATGTCAGCCCTTCTGCGGCAGCCGCCAGACCGTGCAGTCCTGCGTGCTGATGGCGCGGCGCGAGCCGTCCGCCTCATCACGGATCCACACCAGGCCGACGCCGGGCGCGGTACGGTCGACGCGGCCCCGGTACTGGACGGCATTGTCCATGCGGGCCTCGACCGAATCGCCGCGGCGCAGATGTCCGAGATTGCGGATACGGGTGGGGGTGGAATTGACCAGCGGGGACTGACCGGGTGCGGATAGTGTCATCCGTGACCTCCTGTGTTGTGGCGGTAAGGGCGTGCTGTGCCAGGCGGATCAGCTGTGGGGCCGACCCTGCCGTGGCATCGTTCGGGGACTGCTCGTCAGGCGTGAAGCGCCGGCTCCTGCCAGATGGCGGCGAGCGCTGACGACAGGGGCTGCGAGGCGGCAGGGCGCGGGAAAGAGCTTCTCCGCTGATCCCTGCTGCAAACTTGTTGGTGGTCCCTCAGCTGTCCGTTGGCAGTCTCACTTTAAGGAACACCTTTGGAGGGCCGGATTATTCCGCCGGAGCAGGAAAAGTTTTTTGGGCCCTCGCCGGTGGTCGCAGGCGGAGCCAGGCTGCATCCACGGCAGACGGCGGGCGGTTTCCCGCGGCGCTGCGGCGCCACGGGCCAGGCC
This sequence comes from Arthrobacter sp. Y3223164, assembly GCF_059091005.1. Classification (NCBI taxonomy): domain Bacteria; kingdom Bacillati; phylum Actinomycetota; class Actinomycetes; order Micrococcales; family Micrococcaceae; genus Arthrobacter; species Arthrobacter sp. Y3223164. The sequence goes on along the minus strand of NZ_JBNHGF010000376.1, from coordinate 1,144 downwards.
CGGAAGCCTCAGGGGCCAGCACGCGAGCGGCAGGTTAGTCCCTGGGCGGCAGCTGCTGCAGCGCCCAGGTGTTGCCGTCCGGATCGCTGAAGTAGACGAACTTACCCCACGGCTGCGCGTCCACGTCGCTCGCTGCGACGCCGCGGCTGAGCAGTTCTTCCCGGGCCGCTTGGGCATCGGCAACGACCATCTGGAGCCCCTGCTGCGAGCCGGGTGCCATCTCCGTGATGCCCTCGCCGATCACGATGGAACAGGCCGAGCCGGGCGGCGTGAGCTGCACGAACCGCAGGCCGTCGCTTACCCGGTGGTCGTGGTCGGCGTGGAAGCCGACCTGCTCAACGTAGAAATGTTTGGCCCGGTCGACGTCGGTGACCGGCACGGCCACCAGTTCGAGTTTCATCTCCATGCCGGACACGCTAGCGCCGGCAGGCACCCGGCGGTAGGGTCCGGCGCGGGATCGCGGTCATGCCCTGTCCGCAACCCGAGGGAGCCTGCGCCCCTCGGACTTTTCGAACAGACGGCGCGGGTGGGAGCCAGGCGGCACGGGTGGGAGCAGCTGTGGCCACCAGAGATGATGCACCCGATGGCGGCCGCGGCCAGCTAATCCCCGAAATAGCCGCGCTCCAACAGGGAGCCGGGGTGGTACAGGCAAACGGACGTGCGATCACCCGAATCCCAATCCGCTTGCGTAGGGAACAAGAGCCGGTGCGTGCCGTCCGGAATCAACCGGGCTTCGAGAAACTGGGACATCACCTCGCCGCACCGGGGTCCGGCCTCGCGTTCCAGTGCTGACTGACCCGGATACAGCTCGCCGGCGTGGGTGATGGTGCCGAATATCTCGCCTTCATGCGGTTCCTGGCAGGGCACCTGAAACAACGCGGTGGTCGTGGGGCCGGAGGAATACTCCCAATCGAAGAACACACAGTCGCCGACGGCTGCCTCACTCAGGGCCGAGGGCTCCACGCCGGAAGACCATTGCGTGGCGAGGAAGTCGTCGATGTAGGCACTAGTGCCCTCCGGATCCGCTGCTCCCACGGTCTCCGCGGGTGCCATGGTCGGGCGACCCGGCGGGGGAGAGGCCAGCCGGACGGGTCCCTGGGATGTGCCGGCGGCAGGACCGCTGGCGTACCCGCCGCCGGAGGCT
>NZ_JBNHGF010000375.1:0-2623 GCF_059091005.1 Arthrobacter sp. Y3223164 | reverse complement strand
GCTCGGCGCGGCCGTCCGCGAGCCGGTAGGCCACGCCGACGACGGCCGTGCGGCCGGCCTCGACCGCCTCGGAAATGGCCCGCGAACTGTCCAGCAGGCGTTCGGAGGACTGCCGGACGTTTTCGATCACCATGTCGTTGAGGTCCTCGAGGCCGGCACGCCGGGCGGCCAGCACCGACGGGGTGATCCGTTCCACGAGGTCCCGCAGGCCGCCGCGCGGCATTTCGCCGGTGTCAATCGTGTTCTTTGCCGCCGTCACGGCCCCGCAGCTGTCGTGGCCCAGGATGACAATCAACGGAACGTTGAGCACATCCACGCCGTACTCGAGCGATCCGATCACCGCGTCACCGAGGACGTGGCCGGCGGTGCGGACCACGAAGGCATCGCCGAGTCCCAGGTCGAAAATGATCTCGGCGGCCAGCCGGGAGTCGGAACAGCCGAAGATGATGGCGAACGGATGCTGCTCGTTGACCAGCGAACTGCGCCGGGCGGCGTCCTGGTTCGGGTGGACTGACGTACCTGCCACAAAGCGGGCGTTGCCGTCGATGAGTTTTTGCCAGGCCTGGGCGGGAGTCAATGAGGTGGGCACGAAGCAACCTTACTGCTTCGTGCGTCCCTGCCCGTGCACCGGTTTCCGTGTCGGGGCGGGTTTACTTGCTGTCCAGGTCTTCCACGATCGCGGTGGCCAGGACATCGAATTCGTCCAGCTCCGCGGTGCCGGTCAGGATGACGGTGAATCCGCCGTGCTCCAGCACGAGGCTGCGCTCGCCCGCGCCGGCGTCGCGCAGTTCCCAGGTGGCACCCGCTTCGCGCTCGCCGGTGACCGGCGCGTTGTCGGTTGCCTGGCCGACCCAGGTGGGGTTGGCTTTGTCGGTCTGGATCAGTCCGATGTACTCCTCGCCCGGCGTGATGTAGCCGACCTCCCACGCCGCCACCTGCGCGGTTCCCCCGGTATTCCACCGGGCGTAGTTGGACGTCCAGCCCGCCGGGAGGTCGACGGCGAGCGGCAGGTAACCGGCCGTGGACTCGGTCTGCAGGGCGACCCCCGGGACATCAATATTACGTTCGTAGACTCCGGGCTTGCTGCCCGGATTCAGGAACATCACCGGCAGCAGCACGGCGAGGGAGAGCCCCACGGCCATCAGCATGCCGACCACCGGAGCCTTCGCGCGGTTGGCCTGCTTGGCCGTCAGCACTGGCTTGACGGGCAACTCGGTCGATTCTTCGGGAAGCGCTTCACTCACGGTTCCATGATCTCAGATGCCCGCCCCTGCGCGCACACGCCCGCGACGCCGGAGCGCGGGTCGGCCGGTCCGCGCGCTGGCCCCCGGGGCGGCGACGACTATGATCGAAAGCAATGGAAGATGTCCGCACCGCAGATGCATCCATCACGGCACCGCAGCCGGTGCTGTCTGAAGAGCTACTCGAAGATGAGGTCGAAGTGTCCCACGAAGCCCAGGCTGACCCCTTTTCCAACTTTCCGCCGTCCATGCGCGTCGGCGACAACGAGCCGGACCGAAACCTGGCGCTGGAACTGGTGCGCGTCACCGAAGCCGCGGCGATCGCCGGCGGCCACTGGGTCGGCTACGGGGACAAGAACGGTGCCGACGGCGCCGCCGTGGACGCCATGCGCGCGTTCCTGTCCACCGTCAGCTTCAACGGGGTGGTCGTCATCGGTGAGGGCGAAAAGGACGAGGCCCCGATGCTGTTCAACGGCGAAAAGGTCGGCGACGGCACCGGCGCCGAGTGCGACGTCGCCGTGGATCCGATCGACGGCACCCGGCTGACGGCGCTGGGAATCAACAACGCGCTCTCCGTGCTCGCGGTCTCCGAGCGCGGCACCATGTTCGACCCCTCGGCCGTGTTCTACATGGAGAAGCTGGTCACCGGCCCCGAAGCGGCGGACCTGGTGGACCTGCGGCTGCCCATCAAGCAGAACCTGCACCTGATCGCGAAGGCCAAGAACAAGAAGATCAACCAGATCAACGTGATGATCCTGGACCGCGACCGGCACAAGCCGTATGTCGAGGAGATCCGCGCCGCCGGCGCACGCACGAAGTTCATCATGGACGGCGACGTCGCCGGCGGCATCGCGGCCGCCCGCGAGGGCACCGACGTCGACGTCCTGATGGGCATCGGCGGCACCCCGGAGGGCATTGTGACGGCCTGCGCCATCAAGTCCTTGGGCGGCGTGATCCAGGGCCGGCTCTGGCCCACCACCGACGATGAAAAGCAGAAGGCCATCGACGCCGGCCACGACCTGGACCGGGTGCTGACCACCGATGACCTGGTCACCAGCGACAACTGCTTCTTCGTGGCCACCGGCATCACCGACGGTGACCTGCTGCGCGGCGTCCGCTACAAGAACCACAAGGTCCTCACGCAGTCGATCGTGATGCGGTCCAAGTCCGGCACCATCCGCTTCGTCGAGGGCGAGCACCAGGAATACAAGTGGGACCGCTTCGAGCGCAAGCTCTAGCCACCTGCAGCGAAGGAAAACCCCGCACCGGCCCGAGCCGGTGCGGGGTTTTCCTCTTGTCGTTCCGGGACGGACCCGGGGGCGGTCAGCGGGGGAGCGTGCCGCGCAGCTTGCGCACGGCCGGCACGACGGCGGCGCGCGCCT
>NZ_JBNHGF010000374.1:0-2626 GCF_059091005.1 Arthrobacter sp. Y3223164 | reverse complement strand
GCCTCGGCCGGCTGGGCGACGGGTGCATCCGTGCGGGGCTCCGCAGCGGAGGCCGCAGGGTTGGCGGCAGACCGGCGGGCGCTGGACTTGCTGAAAAGATTCTTAAACCAGGACATTGCAGCCTTCGATAGATTGCTTGAGCTTTCAACTATCCTATCCGGCCGAAGAATGACATGTCAACAAAGGGCAAGGCTGCCCGCTCCGGGGCACGGGCGAGCGACTGGAATCGCCCTGAATCCGGGCCGGCGCGGCGGAGAAGCGGGCCCCTTCCGGGGTTCCGCAGCCAGGGTACGGGCGTGCCCATAGAAGCCGGCTCCCCAAATAGGGAGCGAGACACGCCTCCGGGCAGCCCTCCCCCGCCAACATGGCGAGACCGAACCCCCACAAGGGCACTCTCTCCCCCATCAGGGAGCGAGCGAACTGCCGGGCGGGCGGACGTGTTCGAAGATGACCGTGGTATTCGTGCCGGCAACCTCGGGGCGGACGCTGAGGTTGTTCGCGACCAGGTCGCGCAGCGCGTTGGAGTCCGCCACGGCGACATGGATCAGGAAGTCGCGGTCGCCGGTCACAAAGAAAATCCCCTCCACCGCGGGCAGGCCTGACAGGAAGTCCTTGAACTGGGTCAGGTTCGACCGCGCGTGCGCCTGCAAGCGGATGGAGATCAGCGCCTGCAGGCCGCGCCCCACGGCCGCAGGGTCCACGTCGGCATGGAAACCGCGGATCACGCCGCGTTCGCGCAGGGAGCGGATCCGGCTCAAGCACGTCGAGGGGGCGATGCCGGCCGCCGCCGCGATCGCGTTGTTGGGGGTTCGGGCGTCGGCTTGGAGCATCTCGACGATCAACCGGTCGATGCGGTCCAGCCCCGAACCCGCAGGAGCCCCGAACGGGCGTCGAAGATCATTCGATTCGACCATGTGATCACCACCACTTTCTGAACTTACTGCCTGTATGCCTCACTCTTACAGAATCTTCTCCTAACGGCTTGAGAAACGGGTAAACATTCTTCAGGATGGGTCCGAGAGAAGAGTCGACCCGAGGAGCACACGATGTACTCTCGCGCACACGCCCCGAGCACCGCCGTCGTCGTGGGTGCAGGCATGGTTGGCTTGGCCACCGCCTGGCATCTGCAGGAACGCGGCGTGGAAGTCACCGTTCTGGACCGATCAGGCGTCGCCGCCGGCGCCTCGTGGGGCAATGCCGGCTGGCTCACGCCCGGCATGGCCATGCCGTTGTCGGACCCGACCATCTGGACCTACGGGCCCAAGGCGCTGGTCGACCCGACGGCGCCGCTGCACATTCCCGCCCGCCTGGACCCGCAGCTGTGGAAGTTCCTGGCCCGCTTCGCGCTGCACGGCACGCAGAAGGCCTGGGACCGGACCATGGCCGCGCTGACGCCGATCGACAAGATGGCGCTGGAGAGCTTCGATGAGCTGACCGATAACGGCGTCGAATCGTGGACGCGCAAGGGACCCTTCATCGTCGGTTTCGAGGCGGAGAAGGAAAGCCGCCACTTTGTCCACGAGCTGGCCAACGTGGAGAAGGCGGGCCAGTCCGTCCCGCTGAGCCGCCTGGACAACCCCCAGGTCAAGGTGCCGCAGCTGTCCGCCGGCGTCTCGACGGTGTTCGAACTGGAAGGCCAGCGGTTCCTTGAGCCCGGCCCGTTCGTCGAGGCCCTTGCCGCATCCGTCGTGGCACGCGGCGGGAAGATCATTTCCGGCGCCGAAGTGCGCTCCCTGCGCCACGGCCACACCGGGATCTCGGTGGAGACCTACGCGCATGAGCCGTTCCACGCCGACGTCGTGGTCCTGGCCACCGGCGCCTGGCTGCCCGATCTCGCCAAGCCGCTGGGTGTTCGCACCATGGTGCAGGCCGGGCGCGGATACTCGTTCAGCGTGGCCACCGACCAGCCGGCCGAGTTCCCCATCTACTTCCCGGCGCGCCGCGTGGCCTGCACCCCGTACCAGGGACGGCTGCGCATCGCCGGAACCATGGAGTTCCGCGGCCCGGACGAACCGCTGCAGACCGGGCGGATCGACGCGATCCTGGCGGCCGTGCGGCCGTTGTTCACCAACATGGACCTGGAGAACCTCGAGGATATTTGGGTCGGCCCGCGCCCGGTCACACCCGACGGGCTGCCGCTGATCGGCGCCACCCGCTCCCCCGGCGTGTACGTGGCCGGCGGGCACGGGATGTGGGGCATCGTGCTGGGCCCGGCGACCGGCAAGCTGCTGGCCGAACAGATTGTCACCGGCCGGGTGCCCGACGAGATCCGGCCGTTCGACCCGCTGCGCTAACCCCCGCGGGCGGCCCGCTGACCGCCCGCTGACAGCTCGCTGGGACGGGACTAATATGGGCGGCACGTGGGGCGCAATGCTCCGCGGGAAGGTGACTGTCATGGAATCGCTCACGGTGCCCGGGTTGGACGCGCGGACCATGGAAGGACTCCGGATCCTGGCCGATACGCACCATCGCTCACCCGAAGCTGAGGCCCGGGCGATCCTCGTGCAGGCAGTCCGTGGGCTGGGCGAGGCGGACGAACTCCTGGCCTCGATCGTCGGCGACGACGATTCGGCCGACGACCGCAAACGCCGGACCGGCCGGCAGTAGGCGGGCCCGTCGCCGCGCG
>NZ_JBNHGF010000373.1:0-2649 GCF_059091005.1 Arthrobacter sp. Y3223164 | reverse complement strand
AGACGGACGGTGACCTTTACCGTTCCTGAACCGCTCTCAAGATTAAGCGACGAGGGCGTCACCGTTGACTCGGCAAGCACGGGCCCCGCGGTATCGGGCACGGTGAAACTGCCACTGAACGTCGCGGTCCACTCGGTCTGGGCGCCGGGAGCAAGGACGTAGTCGGTTTGCACCCTGGCGGTGATCGTCACGGTGCCAGTGCCCTTGTGGGTGCCCGGGGGAACGGTCTTGCCGCCGACCAGGTAGTCCACGCCTTCGACCGCCGGGATCGTGTAGGTGTCCTCTGCGGTGCCGTCCTTATCCGTGAACACCACCGCAGCCGGGGTCACCGGGTAAGGGGTGGCCTTGAACGCCGCGGTCCATTCGGTGACGGCGCCGGCGGCGATGACGTAGTCGGCCTGCACCCTGGCGGTGATCGTCACGGTGCCAGTGCCCTTGTGGGTGCCCGGGGGAACGGTCTTGCCGCCGACCAGGTAGTCCACGCCTTCGACCGCCGGGATCGTGTAGGTGTCCTCTGCGGTGCCGTCCTTATCCGTGAACACCACCGCAGCCGGGGTTACCGGGTACGGGGTGGCCTTGAACGCCGCGGTCCATTCGGTGATGGCGCCGGCGGCGATGACGTAGTCGGCCTGCGCCCGGGCGGTGATCGTCACGGTGCCAGTGCCCTTGTGGGTGCCTGGGGGAACGGTCTTGCCGCCGACCAGGTAGTCCACGCCTTCGACCGCCGGGATCGTGTAGGTGTCCTCTGCGGTGCCGTCCTTATCCGTGAACACCACCGCAGCCGGGGAAACTTTAGGAACGACGGTGGAGGTCAGCGGATCCAGAAGTGTACTGTCGCCTTCCACCCGGGCATAGTTGCCGGCTTTATCACTCGGCATGATCAGGGTGACTCTGTAGTCACCTTCCGGCCACGACAGCGAGTCGATGACGTCGGTCTCGGAGTAACCCGTGAATTCCCCTGGTCCCGAGGAATGCACCTCTTTCATATAGGCGGACTTGTATTTTTGTCCCGGCCCGTAGACCCAAAAGGAGACGGAGCTAATGGGGCCGGCGTCCTTGAGCGTCCATTTGAACCTGATTTTCTCGCCAACGCCCACCGTCTTGGGTGAATCCAGAGACACTGACACCAACGCCGGAGCCGTCACATCGGCATTAGTGCCGGAAACCGTGGAGGTCAGCGGATCCAGAAGTGTACTGTCGCCTTCCACCCGGGCATAGTTGCCGGCTTTATCACTCGGCATAATCAGAGTGACTCTGTAGTCACCTTCCGGCCACGACAGCGAGTCGATGACGTCGGTCTCGGAGTAACCCGTGAATTCCCCTGGTCCCGAGGAATGCACCTCTTTCATATAGGCGGACTTGTATTTTTGTCCCGGCCCGTAGACCCAAAACGAGACGGAGCTAATGGGGCCGGCGTCCTTGAGCGTCCATTTGAACCTGATTTTCTCGCCAACGCCCACCGTCTTGGGTGAATCCAGAGACACGGACACCAACGCCGGAGCCGTCACATCGGCATTAGTGCCGGAAACCGTGGAGGTCAGCGGATCCAGAAGTGCACTGTCGCCTTCCACCCGGGCATAGTTGCCGGCTTTATCACTCGGCATAATCAGGGTGACTCTGTAGTCACCTTCCGGCCACGACAGCGAGTCGATGACGTCGGTCTCGGAGTAACCCGTGAATTCCCCTGGTCCCGAGAGATGCACCTCTTTCATATAGGCGGACTTGTATTTTTGTCCCGGCCCGTAGACCCAAAAGGAGACGGAGCTAATGGGGCCGGCGTCCTTGAGCGTCCATTTGAACCTGATTTTCTCGCCAACGCCCACCGTCTTGGGTGAATCCAGAGACACTGACACCAACGCCGGAGCCGTCACATCGGCGGCAGCCGCTGGGGCAGACCCAGCTAGTCCCAACGACATGGCTAAGGCGATTGAGACAAGTAAGGCTGGGAGCTTCCTAATAAGACTTGCGGCCACTGCAGCTGGTCTCCGCCGCGGAGTCGAACGCGAGAGTCTGCTTTTACGTGCAACGACGGACTGAACCCAATAAACAGAAAGCACCGATATTCCCCCAGCTAGACCACACTAAAGTGCGGCCGTCAAATTGGATGCCGTCCGCTTATTCAGCTCATCCTAGCTGAACAAGCGGTAATGGAGTACGTGCCCACGACGGCGAAAGAGCACTTGCCCTAACTCTGCAAGTGAAACTAAGAACGGCTATCTTTTGCTAAACCCTGTCATGGCCAGCCGCTACCTCGGCGGCCTGATCTATCGGCCGATCTTGGGTGTGGATTTCGAGGTCTTCGACACGGCGGTGTAACCGGTCTTGGTGCCGGTGACCTTTACTTTAATGGTCTTTCCGGCGTCGGATCCGGTCAGCTTGTAGGTCTTGGAAGTGGCGCCCTTGATGGCCGTGCCCGAGCGGTACCACTGGTACTGAGCGTGGTTCCGGAGGTCCAGGTCCCGGTTGTCGCGCTCAGGGTCTTGCCGACCTTCGCAGTACCGCTGATCGCCGGGGTCTTGCTGGTGAGCGTGCCCTTGGCGATCTTGCCTGTTGATTTCGAGGTCTTCGACACGGCGGTGTAACCGGTCTTGGTGCCGGTGACCTTTACTTTAATGGTCTTTCCGGCGTCGGATCCGGTCAGCTTGTAGG
>NZ_JBNHGF010000372.1:0-2651 GCF_059091005.1 Arthrobacter sp. Y3223164 | reverse complement strand
CCCGGGTCGCGCGGCCCATGCGGCGTGGCCCGCGAGGCCGCTCTGCAGGCGATCATCCGCCGCCGCAGCGGCGGCAGAAAGGAGCAATGAGCACCGCATGAATATCGTTGAAAGCTTTCCCCACGACGTTCGGGCAATCGAAAATGTCTTCATTCCCATGCGCGACGGCGCCCGGCTGGCCGCGCGGATCTGGATGCCGGCCGATGCCGAGGATCGGCCGGTGCCGGCCATCCTCGAGTACATCCCCTACCGCAAGCGGGACAACTCCCGCGGCCGCGACCAGCTGAACCACCCCTACATGGCCGGCCACGGCTATGTCAGCGTCCGGGTGGACATGCGGGGCAGCGGCGACTCCGACGGCGTGCTGGTGGACGAATACCGGCCGCAGGAACACGAAGACGCCGAAGACGTCATCGCCTGGCTGGCGGACCAGCCCTGGTGCGACGGCAACGTGGGCATGATGGGCATCTCCTGGGGCGGATTCAACAGCCTGCAGATGGCCGCCCGGCAGCCGCCGGCGCTGAAGGCGATCATCAGCGCCTCGGCCACCGACGACCTGTACGTGGACAACATGCACTACATGGGCGGCTGCCTGCTGGCGGACAACCTCTCCGAGGCCACCGTCATGTTCGCGTTTAACAGCCTGCCGCCGGACCCGGAAATCGTCGGCGAGAAGTGGCGCGAGATGTGGCACGAGCGGCTCTCCGGCAGCGGACTCTGGCTGGAGACCTGGCTGGAGCACCAGACCCGCGGCGACTATTGGAAGCCGGCGTCGGTCTGCGAAGACTATTCGCAGATCAAGATCCCGGTCATGGCGGTCGGCGGCTGGGCCGACGGCTACACCAACGCCATCTTCCGGCTGATGGAGAACCTGGAGGTACCGCGCAAGGGACTGATCGGACCGTGGGGGCACAAGTACCCGCATCTGGGCGTGCCCGGCCCGGCCATCGGGTTCCTGCAGGAAACGGTGCGCTGGTGGGACCACTGGCTGAAGGGCAAGGACACCGGCCTGATGGAGGAACCGATGGTCCGGGCCTGGATGCAGGACGCGGTCTCCCCCGAACCGTCCTATGAGGACAGGCCCGGCCACTGGGTCGCCGAACCGTCCTGGCCGTCGCCGAACATCGAGAACCAGCGGTGGCAGCTGGGCCGCTACGGGCTGTTCCCGGAGGGCTCGCCGGTGGAGCCCGGCGGCAGCGTCGACCTGCTTTCGCCGCTGAGCGTCGGCATGTTCGCCGGCAAGTGGGCGTCCTACGCGGCGCTGCCGGACCTGCCGTCCGACCAGCGCGAGGAGGACGGCGGCGCGCTCGTCTACGAGACCGACCCGCTGGAGGGCGACGTGGAGGTCTTCGGCCGCCCCGTCGCCGCCTTCGAGGTTGCCGCGGACAAGCCGGTCGCCCAGCTGGTGGTCCGGCTCTCCGACGTCGCACCGAACGGCGAGGCAACGCGGGTCACCTACGGCCTGCTCAACCTGACGCACCGCGACGGCAGCGAGCATCCGGAGCCGCTGGAACCCGGCGAGCGCTACCGGGTCGAGATACCGCTCAACGGCCTGGCCCAGTCGTTCCCGGCCGGGCACCGTCTGCGGCTCTCGGTGTCGACGTCGTACTGGCCGCTGGTCTGGCCGTCGCCGGAACCAGCGACGGTCACCGTCTTCGCCGGCGGCACCCTCGACCTGCCGGTGCGCAAGCCGAGGGCGGACGACGGCGAGCTGCGTCCCTTCGCGGAGCCGGAGACCGCCCCGGAACTGGAGACCACGCTGCTGAACCCCGGCAACCACCACTGGCGCACGATCCGCGACCTGGAGGCCGGCACGTCGACGGTGGAGATCATCAACGACCAGGGCCGGTTCCGGATCGACGAAACGGGCACCGACATCCGGCGCGTCACCAATGAGTGGTACAGCTCCCGCGGAAACGACGTGAACTCCGTCCGCGGCGAAACCCAGACGGTGCGCCGCTACGAGCGCGGCGATTGGCGGATCGAAGTGCAGACCAGGACGGTGCTGACGTCGACGCCGACCGACTTCGTGGTGAACGCGCAGCTGGATGCGTACGAGCTGGACGAGGTACGCGGCAACCCCCGCGTCTACTCGCAGAACTGGCAGCGCAGCATCCCCCGGCAGCTCGTCTGACCAGGGGCCGGACATGCAGCCGGCGGCGCACTAAGAAAAGGGAGGCCAGGATCCATCCGGACCCTGGCCTCCCTCATGGGGTTTTCGCGATTACCACTGAACCCTGGCCATGGTGGCCGACAGCTCCGGGATCTTGCTCTCGGTGACCGGCTGGATTCCGGTGACCGTGGCGAAGCCGGCGGCCAGCAGCGCGAAGTCGCTCTCCGGCGGGGCTTCCTCCTGGCTGTCCGCGATGGCCAGGCGCAGGTCCTCGTCGCCGCGTTCGGCCAGCGTGGTCTGCACGATGCCGAATTCGGCCAGCGTCGCGGACCGGTATTCGGGCAGCCGGGTGCCGTCCACGTTGGGCACGTTGAGGTTCAGCACGGTTCCGGTCTGCTGGTCCATCAGGTACGGCAGCAGCCCGGTCGCCAGCCGCGCCGCGGTGTCCCAGTTCAGCTGTTCCGGCTCCAGCCCGGTGTCCAGCGACACGGCCATCCCGCGGCCGCCGTTCACGCCCGCGGTCAGCGCGGCGCCGACC
>NZ_JBNHGF010000371.1:0-2661 GCF_059091005.1 Arthrobacter sp. Y3223164 | reverse complement strand
TGATGCCGACGGCGAGGCCCACGACGGCCAGCAGGGCGGTCAGGCCGTGGAAGGCGGCGGCGACGTGGACCTCGTCATAGCGTCCCCGCCGCCGCTTCGTTGCCGCACTCGACGCACTCATGACCCGATCCTAGCCCGCGGGACGGCGTCAAGACAGGAGCGGACCGGCCACCCGAAGGTGACCGGTCCGCCGCCGATTCGTCGAATCAGATATTGAAGCCGAGGGCGCGCATCTGGTCGCGGCCGTCGTCGGTGATCCGCTCCGGACCCCACGGCGGCATCCATACCCAGTTGAGGCGCCACTCGTCCACCACGCCGTCCAGCGCCTGGCCGGTCTGCTCCTCGAGGACGTCGGTGAGCGGGCAGGCGGCGGTGGTCAGCGTCATGTCGATGAGCAGGGCACCGTCGTCGGCGTACTTCAGCCCGTACAGCAGGCCGAGGTCCACGATGTTGACGCCCAGCTCAGGGTCGATGACGTCCTTGAGCGCTTCCTCGACGTCCTCCAGGGACGTCTGCGGGGCATTGGCTTCTGTCATGATCAGGCCTTCGCTGCTGTCAGGTAGCGGTCGTAGCCCTCTTCTTCGAGACGGTCGGCCAGTTCGGGGCCGCCCTCTTCAGCGATGTGGCCATCCACGAAGACGTGCACGAAGTCGGGCTTGATGTAGCGCAGGATACGCGTGTAGTGGGTGATGAGCAGGGTGCCCATCGCGCCGCCGGCATGCACGCGGTTGTGGCCTTCGGAGACCACCTTGAGCGCATCCACGTCCAGGCCGGAGTCGGTTTCGTCCATGATGGCGAACTTGGGCTTGAACAGTTCGAGCTGGAGGATCTCCACGCGCTTCTTCTCGCCGCCGGAGAAGCCCTCGTTCACGTTGCGCTGGGCGAAGTCTGCGTCGATGCGCAGCTGGCTCATCGCTTCCTTGACGTCCTTGGTCCAGGTACGCAGCTTCGGGGCCTCGCCGTCGAGGGCGGTCTTGGCGGTCCGCAGGAAGTTGGTCATGGTCACGCCGGGCACCTCGACCGGGTACTGCATGGCCAGGAAAAGGCCGGCGCGGGCGCGCTCGTCAACGCTCATGGCCAGCACATCTTCGCCGTCCATGGTGATGGAGCCGGAGTCGACGTTGTAGCGCGGGTGTCCGGCGATGGTGGCCGCCAGGGTGGACTTGCCGGAACCGTTCGGGCCCATGATGGCGTGGATCTCGCCGGTGTTGATCGTCAGGGACACGCCCTTGAGGATCTGCTTGCTGCCCTGCTCGGTGTCGATGCTGACGTGCAGGTCCTTGATTTCAAGAGTAGACATCTGTCTGCTTTCTCCTTTGCGCCCGGTGCGGGCGGGCGCCGTTCACGTGATGGAAGTTCTTAGTTGAGGTCCGGGGCAGGCGCCCCGTTGAGGACGTTCGTGACGTCCACGTAGACACTGTCGCCATCGAGCGCCAGCGCGAACACCGGGACGGGTTCGAACGCCGGCAGGCTCAGCGGCTCGCCGGTGCGCAAATCGAACTGGGAACCGTGGCCCCAGCATTCGATCGCGCAGCCTTCGACGTCGCCTTCGGAGAGGGAGACGTCCGCGTGCGAACAGGTGTCCCCGATGGCGTGGAGTTCGCCCTCGGAGTCCCTGACGATGGCTACCGGGTAGTCATCGATCAGGATGCGCACTGCCTGGTTGACCTGTATGTCGGAGGCCTGGCACACCAGTTCGCCGCGCGGCGTCCCGCTCATCAGAGGTTGCCCGCCTCGAGTTCCCGCTCGAGCGCCGCATTGAGGCGCTCTTCGAGGGCGGGCACCCGGATCTGCTGAATGACCTCGTTGAGGAACCCGCGGACCACCAGGCGGCGGGCGACGTCCTGCGGGATGCCGCGCGCCATTAGGTAGAACAGGTGCTCGTCGTCGAAGCGGCCGGTGGTGCTGGCGTGGCCGGCACCTTCGATCAGGCCGGTCTCGATTTCGAGGTTCGGCACCGAGTCGGCGCGCGCGCCGTCGGTCAGCACCAGGTTCCGGTTTGCCTCGTAGCTGTCGGTGCCCTCGGCTTCCTTGCGGATCAGCACGTCGCCCACCCAGACGGTGTGCGCGTTCTTGCCCTGCAGGGCGCCCTTGTACAGCACCCGCGACTTGCAGTTCGGCACCGCGTGGTCCACGAACAGGCGGTGCTCAAGGTGCTGTCCGGCGTCGGCGAAGTAGAGGCCGTACATTTCCACATCGCCGCCGGTGGCGGTGAACCGGGTGGACGGCGTGACGCGGACCAGGTCGCCGCCCAGGCTGACGGTCACGTGCTTGAACTTCGCGTCGCGGCCCACGCGGGCCTGCTGCGAGGAGGCGTGAACGGCGTCGTCGGCCCATTCCTGCACCGAGACGACGGTGAGGTCGGCGCCGTCCTGCACGTCGATCTCCACGTTCTGCGAGACCGTGGCGCTGCCCTTGTGATCCAGCACGACGACGGCCTTGGAGAACTTTTCGGCCACGATGACCAGGTGCTGCGCGGACAGCTCGGTGCTGTTGCCTTCCACCACCACGGCGACGCCGGAGTCCAGCTGGGCCTCGGCCGGGATGGTCACCACTGTCGCTTCGCGGAAGGCCTCCCAGGCGGCGGCGGAGACGCGGTCCTCGGGGATGCCGGCGACGCCGATGCGGGCATCGGCACGGCCCACGGTCTCGACCAGGACG
>NZ_JBNHGF010000370.1:0-2662 GCF_059091005.1 Arthrobacter sp. Y3223164 | reverse complement strand
CGCCCGACCTACCTAGCGAACGCGGCCGGAACGGCGTGCGCGGCCGGAACGGGCAGCAATCAGCAGCCCGGCGCCCGTCAGCCCGATGCCCACCAGCGTCTGCGGCCCGACCGCGCTCCCCGCGGAGGGCCAGAAGAGATCCAACACCAGCGCACCCACCAGTTGCCCGCCGATCACCGTCAGTGTGGTCAGCAGCACGCCGGTGCTGGCCACCGCGACGGTGCCGGCGGCCAGGATCAAGGTTCCGAGCGGCCCGCCCAGGTACAGCCACCAGTCGCCGGTGATCAGGTCGGTTCGCCCGGTCATCAGCGCCTGGGCGGCCCAGACCGCCAGCAGGGCGACCGTCCCCACCCCGAAGTTCAGCAGCGTGGAAATCACCGGGCTGCCGTGTGCCGCGCCGACCTGGCCGAGAACGCCTTGCTGCACGCTCTGCATCAACCCGGCCACCAGCGGGATCAGCATGAACAGTACGAGCAGCCCCGCGGTCCTTGACGTTCCGAGGTGGGCGCTGGCGGCAATGAGCGAGGCCAGGAAAGCCAGCGCCGCGCCGGCGAACCTGGCGCCGCTGACCGCGATTTTCCGTCCGGCCCCGATCCCCCACCGGTCCATCAGGAGGCCGGAAGCCATTTGGCCGGACACAATGGCGATGGTGAACAGCGACAACCCGATCGGCCCGACGGTGGCCGCCTGGGCGAACACGTAGAAGGCGCCGACCAACCCGGCCCCCAGGTACCAGCGCGGATAGGCCCGCTGCCGCAGGAGCCGGGGAACGGCGCGCAGCTTGCCCCGCACCGACGGGTGCACGAGTGTGAAGAGCAGAACGGCCGCCAACCCGGTACCGAAACTGACCAGGGCCGCTCCCACCTGGTCCCCCAGCTCGATGCCCAACTGGCTGTTGAGGCGGCTCTGCATGGCCAGTCCGACCCCTGCCAACGACGCCAGGAACAACGCCAGCGGCGCTGATATCCGAATGCCTTGGCGGTGCGCCACGTTCTGCCCGCCGGGCGGGGAGGCACCGCCGCCGGGGCCTCGGGGAGAATCTGCGGGCCGGTCGGTGTGCACCTGCCGATGCTATCCCGGACGGCCAGGGAACCGCCGCACCGGACCACTTGACCTTGCCGCTGCGTCAAGCTCCATAGTGGTTGCCATGGGAACAGCACCGCAGGTTGGACGGGGCGAATACTCGATCCAGGAGGTCGCCAAGGCGGCGGGAACAACCAGCAGAACCCTCCGGCATTACCAGGACATTGGCCTGCTTGAGCCGAGCCGTATCGGCCACAACGGCTACCGCTATTACGACGACGGAGCCCTCCTTCGGTTGCAGCGCATTTTGCTGCTGCGGGAGCTCGGGTTGGGGCTGCCGGAGATCGGCAAGGTGTTCGAGGGCACCCGGGACGCGTCGGCCGCCCTGCGCGTTCACCTGGAACTGCTCCTGCAGGAGCGCGATCGCCTGGAACGGCAGATCGCCTCCGTCAAGACCACCATCGACAAGACAGAAAGGGGTGAGGATCTCGTGGCCAGTGAAATGTTCGACGGATTCGACCACACGCAGTACAAGCAGGAGGTCGAAGAGCGCTGGGGCAAGGATGCGTATGCCAAGGGCGACAAGTGGTGGCGCGGGATGTCCGACGCGGAGCGGAAGGCTTGGACGGAACGGTCCCGCCAGCTGATGGCCGACTGGGTCGCGGCCAGCCAGGCCGGGGTAGCCGCCCACAGCGCGGAGGCTCAGGCCCTGGCGCAGCGCCAGTTCGACTGGCTTTCCAGTGCCAACGGCGGCCAGCAGGTGTCCTACGGTTACTTCACCGGTCTGGGCGAGATGTACGTGGCCGACCCGCGGTTCGGCGCCAACTACGGCGGCGAGGCCGGCGCGTCTTTCGTGCGGGATGCCATGAAGGCCTACGCCGAGAGGCATTTGGCTTAGTGCCGGCCCCTGTCAGCCCAGGCCGGCGGTCGTCTTCCGGCACGCCTCGACGAAGGGCTTGAGCAGCGCCTGTAACTGCCCTTCGGGCGACCCGGGTTCTTCGGGGTGCCACTGGACCGCCAGCAGCCAGCCTTCATCGGGGCGGGCGAGTTCCACGGCTTCCACCACGCCG
This sequence comes from Arthrobacter sp. Y3223164, assembly GCF_059091005.1. Lineage (NCBI taxonomy): Bacteria > Bacillati > Actinomycetota > Actinomycetes > Micrococcales > Micrococcaceae > Arthrobacter > Arthrobacter sp. Y3223164. The sequence goes on along the minus strand of NZ_JBNHGF010000370.1, from coordinate 569 downwards.
TCGGCCGCAGTGGCCACGACGCGGAGCCGGTCACCCAACCGGCGCACCGCTTGGTGATGGCCGGACTGGACCGCGACTTCGCCGGTGCCGAGCGCCGCCGCCAGCAGGCTGTCGGGGGCAATCCGCACCGGATGGCTGGCCATGGGCGGCTGCGGCCGATGTATCTTGTGGAACGACTCCGGGCCCAGATCCTCAAAGAGGGTGCCGGCGAAGGCGACGTTGATCAGCTGGAGTCCGCGGCAGATGCCGAGGACCGGCCGGCCGTTGGCAATAGCCCCCTTGACCAGGTCGATCTCGGTCTCGTCGGCGGCCGTGTCCACGCCGTGGACGGTTTTTTCGTCGGTGTCGCCGCCGTAGCGGGCCGGGTCCACGTCCCCGCCGCCCAGGATGACCACGCCGTCATAGTCGAGCGCGCTGAAGACGTGGCCCGACGCGGAATTCACGACGACGGGATTCGCGCCGGCGGCTTCCAGGCCTGCGGCCGCGTGCCGGGCCAGAGAGGCCAGGACGTCAGAGAACCAGACGGGATGCGACGCGGCGTCCCGGGCGTAGCTGACGGCAATGCGGGG
>NZ_JBNHGF010000369.1:0-2666 GCF_059091005.1 Arthrobacter sp. Y3223164 | reverse complement strand
TCCGATACGGTCGTCACCGCCGCGCCTGCGGATGATACCGGCTCCGCACTGCACGACGCCGGGCCGCCGCAAGCGGTGAAACCGATGCTGGCCGTGCAGGGCACCGAGGCCTCCATCGACGAGGAGGAGGGCTGGGCCTACGAAATGAAGTGGGACGGAATCCGGGCCGTCGCCGTCGTTGCCGACGGGTCCGTGCGCTTGGTCAGCCGCAACGGCATCGACATGAGCAAGACCTACCCCGAACTGGCCGACCTGCCAGACCACGTCCTGGCCCAAACCGCGGTGCTGGACGGCGAGATCGTCGCGCTCGATGCCAAAGGACGGCCGGATTTCGGCCGCCTGCAGAACCGCATGAACCTTACCAAAAAAGCGGATATCGAGCGCGCGGCCGCGAAATACCCGGTGGAGTACTTCCTCTTCGATTTGCTGGAACTGGACGGAACACCAACACTTGGGCTGGAATACTCCCAGCGGCGGGAAATCCTCAAGGAAGCGGTGGAGACGCCGGACGACGGACATATCCAGGTGCCGCCGGAGCTGGATGCCAGCGCGGCCGAAGCGGTCGCAGCCAGCCGCGAGGTCGGCCTGGAAGGCATTATCGCCAAGCGCACGGACAGCAACTACGCGCCGGGCCTACGGACGAGGAGTTGGATCAAGATCAAGAACCAGCTGACGCAGGAAGTGGTCATCGTGGGCTGGCGGCCGGGCAAGGGCTCGCGCGCCCGCAAGGTCGGCTCGCTGCTGGTGGCCGTGCCCGACGGCGTGGAGCTGAGCTACCTCGGCCGCGTCGGGTCCGGCCTGACGGAGCGCGAACTGGCCGAAATCGGTGCACGGCTGAAGAAGATGTCACGCAAGACCCCGCCGCTGGAGGGCGTGCCGGCGGCAGACGCCTCCGACGCGAACTGGGTGCGGCCCGCGCTGGTCGGCGAGGTCCAGTTCAGCGAACGCACCGGGTCCGGAAAGCTCCGCCACCCGGTCTGGCGCGGCTTCCGGCCGGACAAGAAGCCGTCGGATGTCGTCGTCGAAATCCCGCAGATTCAGGCCTGACCCGCGGAGCTGCCGCTCAAAAATTTTGACCCTACCCCTATCATTCTGCCGATGAATCGTTAGTCTTTACCAAGGGGAACTTCTGGGGGGAAGTTTCGGGGGATGATTCTTGGGGAAGAAGGCAGAACTGCATCATGGGGAGTTCATTTAAGCCGACTATTCGCGACGTCGCCGAGCGGGCCGGCGTTTCGCTGGCAACGGTCTCATACGTCTTGTCCGGCCGGCACGGGGGTTCAACGAGGATCAGCGAACCGACCAAAGCCCGGGTAATCGAGGCGGCCAAGTCGCTGGGATATGTGCCCAACCACGCCGCCCGGGGCATGCGCCGCGGGCGGACGGACACCGTGGCCGTCGTGGTGGAAAACCTGGATTCGGCCTGGGACCGGCAATTGGCGGAGGTTGCCAACCGTGTGCTGCCGGAGCACGGGTACCGCGTGGTGGTCCTTCTGGGCCAGGAGGCATGGCGGAACTTCATGCTCTCCGGCGGCGCGGACGGGGCCATCCTGGGTTTCAGCACCGAAACGCCCGAGGAAGACCACACCCTGCGCGACCTCGCCGACCGGGGCGTGGCGCAGGTGGTCGTGTCACAGTTCCTGCAGCCTGACGGCTTCGACGTGCTGAAAGTGGACGCGGAGGTCGGCATCGCCGAGGCGGCTGCGTATCTTGCTGCCAGGCACCGCCGCATCGCCGTGCTGCACCGGGGCGGGCCCGCCCCGGGTCCCCGGGGTTCCCGGCTGGGGTTGTTCCGGCAGGCGATGGCCGACCTCGGCGCAGAACTGGACGAAAACCTGGTGCGTGCAACGCACGGGTCTTGGCGTGAATCCTACGAGGAGACCGGCACGCTGCTGAAGTTGTCCGATCCGCCCACGGCGTTCTTCACCACTGCGGATCTGGAGGCCCTGTGCGTCTCCGGCTCCGCCACCGCGGCGGGACTCCGGATCCCGGAGGAGATGGAGATCATCGGCGTGGACACCTCGGATCTGGGACACCACTCCGAACCGCCGCTGAGCTCGGTGGGACCGGAGCCGCTGGTGGGTACCGTGGTGGACCTGCTGATCGACCGGCTGGAGGGGCGCGCCTCCGCCGGCGGGCGCCTGGTGCCGGCGCCGTGGAAGCTGAACCACCGGGGGACCACCGTGGCGGGGATGTCCGGTGATGGCAGCGCCGAAGGCTCGGGCGAGGTGGAGGACAGCGTCTCCAACGGGGCTCCCTAGCGGCGGGCGGCTACAGTGCAGGGATGGAGTACACCCGGCACAGCTACGGCCCGGATCCCAGCCAGTACGCGGAACTGTATGTGCCCGCCCGGCGGCGGCACACCGCCGTCGTCGTCATCATCCACGGCGGGTACTGGCGCGCTGCCTACGGTGCCGAGCTCGGACGCCCGCTGGCCCGGGACCTCGCCAGCCGCGGCTGGGTCTGCTGGAACATCGAATACCGGCGCGCGGGCAATGGCGGCGGCTGGCCGGAGACGTTCGACGACGTTTCCTCCGGCATCGACCGGCTCGCCGACGTTGCGCACGAGTCTGGATTTGCGCTCGAGCGGGTGGTGGGGCTGGGCCATTCGGCCGGCGGTCAACTGGCGGTGTGGGCGGCCGGACGGGGCCGGCTGCGGTCGGAGG
>NZ_JBNHGF010000368.1:0-2668 GCF_059091005.1 Arthrobacter sp. Y3223164 | reverse complement strand
CCTGGCCGCCTTCGCCAAGCACCGGCCGCGCGAGGTCTCCGGCGGCATGGCCCAGCGGGCATCCCTGGCCCGGGCCTTGGCCCGCAATCCGGGCGTGCTGCTGCTGGACGAACCGTTCGGCGCGCTGGACGCGCTGACCCGGATCAAGATGCAGGACCTGCTGCTCGATATCCACGCGGTGGAACCCACCACTGTGTTGCTGGTGACCCACGACGTGGACGAGGCCCTGCAACTGGCGGACAGGATCATCGTGCTTGGCAAGGAAGAGGGCCGCGAGGACGACGGCGCCACGATCGTGCGCACCGTCGACGTTCCCGGCAGCCGCCCGCGGGACCGCGGTTCGGTCGAGTTGGCCCGAATGCGCCGCTCGCTCCTCGAAAGCCTCGGCGTCGACGGCCATTAGGGCCGCCCTCGCCACCCACAAATCACGCAATGCCCGGGCCGTTCGCGCCCGAAAGTCATCCGGAGCGGAATTTCTCCTGTTCCGCACCCCGTCCAAAGGAACCACCATGTCTCTTGCCAGCCGTTTCTCCCGCCGCCCGCTCCTCGGCGCTGCCGCCGTTGCCGCCACCGCCTCGCTGGCCCTGACCGGCTGCGTTGCCGGTGAGGATTCCGAAGCCACCGCGGCCCAAGGCGGCGGCGATGGCGTGCTCAACATCGACTTCGCCACCTACAACCCGCTGAGCCTGGTCATCAAGGAAAAGGGCTGGCTGGAGGCCACCCTGGCCGACGAGGGCGTCGAGGTGAACTGGGTGCAGTCGGCCGGTTCCAACAAGGCCAACGAGGCGCTGCGCTCCGGAGCGGTCGACGTCGGCTCCACCGCCGGTTCAGCGGCGCTGCTGGCCCGCGCCAACGGCTCGCCGATCAAGACCATCAGCCTCTACTCGCAGCCGGAATGGGCCGCCCTGGTGGCGCTGCCCGACTCCGGCATCGAGTCCGTCGAGGACCTCAAGGGCAAGTCCGTGGCCGCCACCAAGGGCACCGACCCCTACTTCTTCCTGCTCCAGTCGCTGGAAGAGGCCGGCCTCTCCGCCGACGACGTCACCGTGGAAAACCTGCAGCACGCCGACGGTTTGACCGCGCTGAAGCAGGGCTCGGTCGACGCCTGGTCCGGCCTGGACCCGATCATGGCCGGCGCAGAACAGGACGGCGCCGAGCTGTTCTACCGGAACCTGGACTTCAACACCTACGGCTTCCTGAACGCCACCGAGTCCTTCCTGCAGGAGGAGCCGGAACTCGCGCAGGCCGTGGTGAACGCGTACGAGAAGGCCCGCGCCTGGGCCGCCGAGAACCCCGAGGAAACCGCGCAGATCCTCGCGGACGTCGCCGGCCTGGACCTCGAGGTCGCCACCAAGGTGATCACCGAGCGCAGCAACCTGGACGTTGAGGCGGCCCCGGGCGAGAAGCAGCGCGCGGTGCTGGCGAAGGTCGGGCCGGCGTTCGTCGAGACCGGCGACGTGAAAAGCCAGGCCGACATCGACGAGGCCCTCGCCACCCTGCTCGACGATTCGCTGGTGAAGCAGGCCGATCCGTCGGCCATCAAGGAATCCTGATGACGCACCTCGGTAATCCCGGCGCCTCCGGCGCCAGCGTTTACGCCACCAGTCAGGAAGGCCTCACGGCCACCGGCGTCCTCAAAACCGCGGGCGCGCCCCGGCCGGAACAGGACGGCCCCTCGACCGAGCGCTCCCCCGCCAACGGATGGTCCCCGACCGGGGTGCTCGGCAACGGCTGGGCCCGCCTGCTCCTTGGCCTGCTGCTGCCCGCCGCCCTGCTCGCCGCCTGGCAGTGGAGCGCCTCCGCCGGTCTGTTCAGCTCCGTCCAGCTGCCGGCACCGGCGGCTGTCATCGAGGCCGCCGTCGACCTGATCCAGCGCGGCGAACTGGCCCAGCACGTGGCCATCTCCACCCAGCGCGTGCTGCTCGGCTTCGCTTTTGGCGCCGCCCTCGGCCTGGTCTTCGGCGCGCTGATCGGGCTGTCCAAGGTGGCCGATGTGCTGCTCTCCCCCACCATCGGGGCGCTGCGCGCGGTGCCGTCGCTGGCGTGGGTGCCGCTGCTCATCCTGTGGATGAAGATTGGCGAGGACTCCAAGGTCACGCTGATCCTGATCGGCGCGTTCTTCCCCGTGTTCACCACTGTCTCGCTGGCCCTGCGCCACGTGGACAAGAACCTGGTGGAGGCCGGTCGCGCGTTCGGGCTCAAGGGCGTGAAGCTGCTGACCACCGTGCAGCTGCCGGCCGTGGTGCCCGCCGTGTTCTCCGGGCTGCGGCTGGCGCTGGCACAGGCCTGGCTGTTCCTGGTGGCGGCGGAACTGATCGCCTCCTCCATGGGTTTGGGCTTCCTGCTCACGGATTCGCAAAACAACGGCCGCACCGACCGGCTGCTGCTAGCCATCGTCCTGTTGGCCATCATCGGCAAGATCACCGACGCGCTCCTGGGAGTCGCGGAGAAATGGGCGGTCAAGAGATGGGCATAGAAGTAGCCGAAACCGCCGGCGGCCGCCGCGCCGCCGGGAGCACCGCCGTCGTCGGTCAGGAAGGGCCGGCGCCGTACCGCGACCGGGTGACCGAATGGCCGGAGCCGCAGACCGAGGCCGAGCGGATTGAGTTCTGGGAGCGCGCGGCGGCCCGGCTTCAGTGGGCCGAGCCGTGGCACACCGCGCACTCCG
>NZ_JBNHGF010000367.1:0-2677 GCF_059091005.1 Arthrobacter sp. Y3223164 | reverse complement strand
CCGGGGCAATCGACGAGCGGCCGGACGGCTCCTGGCACGTGGAGTGGCAGGCGCTGCGCCAGTTGCTCCGGCTCGCCGGCGGGGCAGCCGCCAAGCTGGCCGAACTCTCCGAGGGCCTGGTGGTCCGCCCGGAGAAGATGCGCCGGAACCTGGAGATCACCGGCGAGCTGGTGGTCAGCGAACGCGTCATGGCCACGGTGGCGCCGATGCTGGACGGCGGAACCCCCGGCGCCGGCAAGGCGAAGGTCCAGAGCCTGGTCAACCAGTCGCTCGCCGGCCAGGGCAGCCTGTCGCAGCTGCTGCGCGAAGCCGTGCCCGGCGACGTCCTCTCCGACACGGCGCTGGCCGAACTGCTGGACCCGGCCGGGTATACCGGCCAAAGCAGCGGCCTGATCGACCGGATCACGTCCCACTACGCAGAATGGAGCCATTCGTGACCGTTCCCGACATCACCCCCACCCTCCTGTCCGAGGGCAAAGGCAGGCCGGTGCTGCTGGCCGGCGCCGGACTGGGGACCGGCGCCAAGGCGCTCTGGGCCGACGCCGTGGAGCACCTGCAGGACTTCCAGGTGGTGGGCGTGGACCTGCCCGGCCACGGGGCCAGCCCGGCCTCGACCGGACCGTACACCATGGCCGAACTCGGCCAGGCGGTCGTGGCGATGCTGGACAAGCTGCGCGAAGCCGGCGACATCGACCCCGGCACCAAGGTGTACTTTGCCGGCGTCTCGATGGCCGGTGAACTGGCCCTGCAGCTGGGCCTGGACCACCCGGACCGCTTCGCCGGCCTGGGCGTGGTCTGCTCCGCCGCCAAGATCGGCGAAGCGGCCGCGTGGCTGGAACGCGCGGACACCGTGCGCCAGGCGGGAACGCCCACGATGGTCACCGGCTCGGCGCAGCGCTGGTTCGCCCCGGGCTTCATCGAGAAGCACCCCGAGCGCGCCACCCGGCTGCTGCACACCCTGCAGGACGCGGACCGCTTCGCCTACGCCCACGCATGCGAGGCCCTGGCCGGCTTCGACGTCCGCGAGCGGCTCGGCGACATCACCACTCCGGTGATTGCCGTCGCCGGGGCGCTCGACCAGGTGTGCCCGCCCGGGTTCGCCGAAGCAGTGGCCGCCGGCGTGCAAAAGGGCAGCTCCGCCGTCGTCGACGGCGTGGCCCACCAGGCGCCCGCCGAGGCACCCGCGGAAACCGCCGCGCTGCTGCGCGATTTCTTCCTGGCCGCCTGAAACCGCAGCCGGACCGATGACTGAACAACCAAGGAGTACACGCCGTGAGCGATAACCGCACCTTCGATCCTGCCCAGACCCAGCAGGAAGTGTACGACGAAGGCATGGCCGTGCGCCGGCAGGTGCTCGGCGATGCCCACGTGGACCGCGCGAACAGCTCGATCGATGAGTTCACCCAGGACTTCCAGGAACTGATCACGCGCTACGCCTGGGGGACCATCTGGACCCGGGAGGGGCTGCCGCGCACCACGCGCAGCGCCATCACGCTCACCGCCATGATCGCCAAGGGCCACTGGGAGGAATTCGCCATGCATGTCCGGGCGGCGCTGACCAACGGCATGACCCGCGACGAGATCAAGGAAGTCGTGCTGCAGTCGGCCATCTACTGCGGCGTCCCGGACGCCAACGTCGCGTTCAAGGTGGCCAAGGGCGTCTTTGCCAGCCTTGACGAGGATCACAAGGGCTCGATATAGTTCATATAACGTACATGCGTTCGTGTAGCGAACACTTCGGCAGGAACGGAAGCGCCCGCGACGGTTCCCGCCGAAACGGTATGTTCCGCGCGGACCCCCGTGTCGACGGAGCGGTCCGGTCCGGCCTGAGCGCCGGGCCGGGCCGTTTGCTGTAACCCAAAGGCGCACCCCGGAAGTGCGCCGCGAAGGAGCCTCGAATGAACCAGGCATATCTGTATGACGCCGTCCGCACCCCCTTCGGCAAGTTCGGCGGTGCGCTGGCCGGCGTCCGCCCGGACGACCTGGCGGCCGAAGTCGTCAAGGCGGAAGTTTCCCGCGCCCCGGGCCTGGACCCGGAACGCATCGACGAGGTGATCTTCGGCAACGCCAACGGCGCCGGGGAAGAGAACCGGAACGTGGCGCGCATGGCCACGCTGCTGGCCGGCCTGCCCACCTCGATCCCGGGAACCACCGTGAACCGGCTGTGCGGCTCCAGCCTGGACGCCGCCATCATCGCCTCCCGGCAGATCAACGCCGGCGAAGGCGACCTGGTGCTGATCGGCGGCGTCGAGTCGATGAGCCGGGCGCCGTGGGTGCTGCCGAAGACCGAGAAGCCCTACCCGGCAGGCGACATGACCCTGGCGTCCACCACCCTGGGCTGGCGCCTGGTGAACAAGAAGATGCCGCGGGAATGGACCGTCTCCCTGGGCGAGGCCACCGAGCAGCTGCGCGAGCGCCACGGCATCAGCCGCGAACGACAGGACGAGTTCGCCGCCGCCTCGCACCGCCTCGCCGACGAGGCCTGGAACGCTGGCAAATACGACTCGATGGTGGTGAAGGTTCCGGGCACCGACCTGATCCGCGACGAGTCCATCCGCCCCACCAGCACCGTTGACGTCCTAGCCGGGCTGAAGACCGTCTTCCGGCCGGCGGGCGAGGGCCCCGAGGGCGGCACGGTCACGGCCGGCAACGCCTCGCCGCTGAACGACGGCGCCTC
>NZ_JBNHGF010000366.1:0-2680 GCF_059091005.1 Arthrobacter sp. Y3223164 | reverse complement strand
GCCGGTGCTGACCACGATCGCCGCGGTGAGCAACAGCAGCGGCGCCCGGCGCCACGCCCGGGATGGCGCGGCCTGGTTGCCGCCGCGGCGCCTTGAAGTAGATCCCACAACTGAAGATGATGTCACGGCTTCGGCGTCCGCTGCACCGGCGTAGGCCGGGAACTGGCCGCGGGGAGGCCACCGGTGACGGTAAAGTCGCTAGTCTAGAAGCGAGACTTACCGAAACAGGGAGGCAGTATGGCCCAGCGGCGCGATCACAGCGGCGTGCCCACTACCGGAGGGACATCCGGTACCGACACGTCCGCGGAGGCCGCACGCCTGAAAGAGCTGCTGGAACCGTCCGTGGCCGCGCACGAGTTGTTCCTCGAGGATGTGGAAATCCGCCACGCCGGATCACAGCGCATCGTCCACGTCGTCGTGGACCTGCCCGAGGACCAGACCGGCGGCGTAGGGCTCGATGCCATCGCCGAGGTGTCGCAGGCCCTCTCCAAGACGCTGGATGAGGATCCGCGCGACGACGGCCGCGCCTACAGCCTGGAGGTATCCTCGCCGGGGCTCAGCCGGCCGCTCACCCAGCTGCGCCACTGGCGCCGGAACGTGGGCCGGCTGGTCAAGGTCAAGCTGGTCGCCGGCGACGACGTTGCCGGCCGCCTGCTGGAGGTCGGCGAGGCCGGCGTGACCGTGCGGCCGGAAGAAGCGCCGAAGAAGGGCATGAAGCCCCGTCCCGGCGAACCGGTCCACCTGGACTTTACGAACATCCGCTCCGGCAAGGTCGAAGTGGAGTTCGCCCCGGTAGACGACGACACGATTGCCGCCGCCGACGGCGAGCTGGAGAACGAGGAGGAGGCCTGAGATGGATATCGATATGAGCGCCCTGCGGCTGCTGGAGCGCGAACGCGAAATTCCGCTGGACCTGCTGATCCCCACGATCGAGCAGGCCCTGCTGGTGGCCTATCACAAGTCCCCCGGTTCCATCGACCAGGCCCGGGCCGAGCTGGACCGCAAGAGCGGCCACGTCACCATCTGGGCGGCCGAGGTGGACGACGACGGCACCGTGATCGGCGAGTTTGACGACACGCCCAGCGGGTTCGGCCGGATCGCGGCCAGCACGGCACGCCAGATCATCCTCCAACGGCTGCGCGACGCCGAGGACGACAACGTCTTGGGCGCCTTCCGCGGCAAGGAGGGGGAGCTGGTGTCCGGCCTGATCCAGCAGGGGCACAACCCCCACATGGTCCAGGTGGACCTTGGCACGGTGGAGGCGCTGCTGCCGCCGCCCGAACAGGTCCCGGGGGAGAGCTACGTGCACGGCACGCGCCTGCGCGCCTATGTGGTGGACGTCCACCGCGGCATGAAGGGCCCCTCGATCACCCTGTCCCGTTCCCATCCCGGCCTGGTGCGCAAGCTCTTCGAACTGGAAGTACCCGAGATCGCGGACAAGAGCGTGGAGATTGTTGCCCTGGCGCGGGAGGCCGGCCACCGGACGAAGATCGCCGTCAAGGCCAACGTGCCGGGACTCAATGCCAAGGGTGCCTGCATCGGCGAGATGGGTTCCCGCGTGCGGGCCGTCATGACCGAGCTGCACGACGAAAAGATCGACATCGTCGACTTCAGCGAGGATCCGGCGACGTTCATCGCCAGCGCGCTCTCGCCGTCGCGGGTCAGCTCCGTGACCATCACCGACCCGGAGACGCGTTCCGCCCGGGTCGTGGTGCCGGATTACCAGCTGTCGCTGGCGATCGGCAAGGAAGGGCAAAACGCCCGGCTTGCGGCAAAACTGACGGGCTGGCGGATCGATATCGTGTCCGACGCAGCCATGGCTAAATAGCGCACAAGAAGCAAAAACCACGCCCGGTTTCGGGCCTGCAACACGCCCGGTTCGTTGGCCGGGCACTGGAAGCGGTAGAATATCCATGGCCGGGTTTCCCGACAGTCAAAAGCCCTTGCAGGCGCACGCCCAGGCGGCCACGCCGCCCCAGCGGACCTGCATAGGCTGCCGGCGCCGGGAAGACCAGGCCGTTCTGCTGCGGCTGGCAGTCGAAGAAGTCGACGGTGTTTTCACCGTCGTCGTCGATCCGGGTCGCCGCAGGCCTGGACGCGGTGCCTGGATGCACCGCGGACCGGATTGCATGGAACTGGCTTTGAAACGGCATGCCTTCGGCAGGGCCTTCCGGGCCACTGTTGACAGCAGCACTGTTGCAGACCAGTTCCGTGCTGACGACGAGGCGGCCACCGCGGCCGGCCCCGTCACCCCAACCGTCCAACCTGAAAGCGGGTCAGAAAACTGATGGAAACCCGATGAGTGCCAAGTGATGAGTACTTCATTGTGCTCCGCCCGCGGCCTTTCAGCCCATTCTGCTGAAAGCCGCAGCAAGAATTAGACGGTTCGTGCCCGGCAGACCTGCCTCGTGCGGACCGAGACAGGAGAAATGTGGCCAAGGTCCGCGTACACGAGCTCGCAAAAGAGCTCGGTATTACCTCGAAAGATGCAGTATCCAAACTGCAGGAGCTGGGCGAATTCGTCCGCTCAGCGTCATCGACCATTGAGGCACCCGTCGTGAAGAAGCTTCGCGACGCGTTCCCCGCCGCCGCCCCGAAGGGCGACCAGGCGGCCCCCAAGACAGCACCCAAGGCAGCAGCGCCCAAGCCGGGAGCGAAGCCCGCTCCCAGCGCCCCGGCC
>NZ_JBNHGF010000365.1:0-2687 GCF_059091005.1 Arthrobacter sp. Y3223164 | reverse complement strand
CGCGGCCGCGGCCGCGGCCGCGTTGCCGCCGAAGACCAGCGAGAGCACCGCCAGCAGTCCGGTCAGGGCCAGCAGGCGCCGTCCCAGCCCGGTGCATTGGAGGGTGTGCAAACTAAACAGCTCCTAGATTTGTTCTCAGGGCACGCCTGTACAGCCTGTGCAAGGCGCAAAAGATCCTCATTGAGGGTACAGACCGGTGACCGGCAGCACCACTTGGCGTCGGGGAGGCTAGGTGCCGTAACCGTAGAAGTAGCGCTCGAAGATGGCCCGGGCGCGGCGGGTCTGGCGCAGGTAGTCTTCCTCGATCGCCGCAGCGTTCCCGGGCTCGTAACCGCACCAACGTGCCACCGCTTCGAGGTCCCGGCGCGAGGCCGGCAGCACGTCCGAGTTCTTGCCCGCCCAGATCACATTGGCCGACCGGATCCGGGTGGCAAGGCTCCAGCTTCGCCCGAGGGCGGCGGCGTCCTCGCCGGGCAGCAGCCCGGCGGCTGCGATGGCGGAGAGCGCTTCGAGCGTGTTGGTGGTGCGCAGCTCCGGGAGCTTCCGGGCGTGCTCCAGCTGCAGCAGCTGGACCAGCCACTCCACGTCGCTGAGTCCCCCGCGGCCCAGCTTCAGATGGCGGGCCGGATCGGCGCCGCGCGGGAGCCGCTCCGATTCCACCCGCGCCTTGATCCGGCGGATTTCGCGCACCTGATCGCTTCCCAGCCCCTCCGGGTAGCGGATCGGATCCACGAGCGCGATGAACTCGTCCGCCAGGTTGTCGTCGCCGGCCATCGGGCGGGCGCGCAGCAAGGCCTGCGCCTCCCAGACCAGGGACCAGCGTTGGTAATACTCGCGGTAGGAGTCCAGCGAGCGCACCATGGGCCCGTTCTTGCCTTCCGGCCGCAGCGCCGCATCCACTTCGAGCACCCGTTCGGCCAGCACCGGGGGTGTGCAGGGCTGCTTCAGGAGGGAAGAGATCCGCGTGACAATGCGCTCCGCCTGCTGCTGGGCCAGGCCGGGGTCGGCCCCCGGCAAGGGCCGGTGCACGTACATGACGTCGGCATCCGAGCCGTAGCTGATCTCCCGTCCGCCCTGCCGGCCCATGGCCACCACCAACAGGGCCGTCAGCCGTTCCTCGGACTCCAGCACGGAGGTTTCCGCGACGTGGAGCGCGCCGAGCACGGCGGCACGGTCGGCGTCCGCCAGAGCGGCCCCGACCTGGGACTGCTCCAGCAGCCCGGAGGAGTCGGCCAGCGCGATGCGCAGCGTTTCCCGGCGCCGGATCAGCCGGATCAGCCGGATGGCCTCCTCGGGCACCGGGTGGCGGGACATCTTGGACCGGATTTCCTGCCACTGGGCGTCGAAGCTGAGCGGTACGAGGTCCTTGTCGGTGCCCAGCCAGGCCGTGGACTCCGGCGAGACCTCCAGCAGGTCCGTGATGAAGCGGCTGCTGGAAAGAATGTGGCACAGGCGTTCGGCGGCCGAGCTCGAGTCCCGCAGCATGCCCAGGTACCAGTGCGAGTCTCCCAGCCGTTCGCTCAGCCGGCGGAAGCCCAGCAGGCCCGCGTCCGGGTCCACGCCGGAAGCGATCCATTCCAGCAAGACCGGGAGCAGCTGGCGCTGCAGCGACGCCTTCCTGCTGACTCCGCCGGTCAGGGCCTCGATATGACGCATCGCACCCCGCGGGTCCTGGTAGCCCAGCGCGGCCAGCCGGCCCTGCGCCGCCTCCGGGGTCAGCCGCACCTCGTCCAGGCTCAGGTTGGAGGCTGCGGCCAGCAGCGGCCGGTAGAAGATGCGTTCGTGCAGCGCCCGCACCCTGCGCTTGGTCTGCTGCCATTTCTCCAGCAGCTCGGCCGGCGCCGGCCGCCTATCGAGCAGCGCTCCCTGGGCGGCTTTGGCCAGCACGCGCTGCGCCTGCTCGTCGTCGGGCATCAAGTGTGTCCGGCGCAGGTGCACCAACTGGATCCGGTGTTCCAGGACGCGCAGGTACCGGTAGGCCTCATCGAATTCCTGCGCGTCGGCGCGCGAGATGTAGCCCGCGGTGCTCAGCGCCGCGATGGCCGACGTCGTGTCGCGCTGGCGGATGGATTCGTCTACCCGGGCATGCACCAACTGCAGCAGTTGGACCGTGAATTCAACGTCGCGAAGCCCGCCGCGGCCCAGCTTGATCTGGCGGCCGCGCTCATGGGCCGGGATGTTTTCGGTGACCCGGCGGCGCATGGACTGCACCGATTCGACGAACCCTTCCCGTTCCGACGAGGACCACACCAGCGGCGACACCGCTTCCTCGTACCGGCGGCCCAGCTCGGCGTCCCCGGCCACGGCCCGGGCCTTCAGGAGTGCCTGGAACTCCCAGCTCTGCGCCCAGCGCCGGTAATACGTCAGGTGCGAGTCCAGCGTCCGGACCAGCGGACCGTCCTTGCCCTCCGGGCGCAGGTTGGCGTCGACTTCCCAGAGCCCTGGTTCCGGGCCGGGCGAGGAGATGGCGCGGGCCGTTCCGCTGGCCAGCGCCGCGCCGATCACCCCGGCCTCGGTGTCGGCGAGCCCGTCGGCCTCGACGACGTACACCACGTCGACGTCGGAAATATAGTTCAGCTCCCCGGCCCCGCACTTGCCCATGCCGATGATGGCCAGCCGCACCGCCGCGACGTCGCCGGCGCCGTAACGCTCCGCTGCTTCGGCCCGGGCCACCGCAAGCCCGGCGT
>NZ_JBNHGF010000364.1:0-2701 GCF_059091005.1 Arthrobacter sp. Y3223164 | reverse complement strand
AGTGCCACACCCGGCGAGGCGAGGCAGCCGTCGAGGGCGGCGGCAGCGCCGCCAGGCGAGGTGCGCCGCCGTCGTGCTTTATCCACAGATGGGCCGCCGGGATCGACGGCGGGCGGGAGTTGGGGCACGTTGGTCCGATGGACGAACTCATCGGCAGTCTCGGACAGAAATGTCGCATTGACCGGCTAGTCAGCTACCGGGAACTGCGCGAACACGGGATCGAGGAACGCCAGATTACTGCCGCCGTGCGCCGCAGGATCCTGCACCGCCTGCGGCGCGGCATCTACATCTCGGAGGAATACTGGCGGGCGCAAAAACCGTGGGACCAGCAGGTGCTGATGATTAAAGCCCACCACGCGGCTTCCGACGGCAACCTTGTTTACAGCCATGCTTCGGCCGCACGGCTGTGGGGCCTGCACATCTGGAACGCGCCGCCTGAAATCCATGTGATCCAGCGCGGCCGCCGTGGCGAGAAGTCCGCTGGAACGGGGGTGGTACGGCACACCCATCAGGTTCCGGACCGAGACGTGCGGATCCTGTACGGGGGCATCCGCGTCACATCCCGCGAGCGGACGGTCCTGGACTGCGCGCGGTCGCTGCAGTTCGAGCCCGCCGTGGTCATCGCCGATTCGGCCCTCCAGCTCGGTGCGAGCCTCGAACGGATGCATGAATTGGCGGACGCCGCCCCCAGATCACGCTTCCTGACACGCGTCCGGCAAGTGCTCGACACCGTCGATGGGCGGTCCGAATCGGCGGGTGAGACCAGATTGCGGCTGAGACTGCGCAGTTGGAACTTCCCGCCGCCGGTACTTCAACACGAGATCAGGACGGCGGAGGGCACTTATCGCGCTGACTTCGCTTGGCCGGCACTGAAGCTCATCTTCGAGTTCGATGGCGACAGCAAGTACCGCGCCTATCACCCCACGGACCAAGTGATTCTGGACGAGCGGAAGCGGGAGACTCGTCTGATGGAAGACGGCTGGACGATCGTCCGTGTCCGATGGAGCCATCTCGACGACGATGATGCGCTCAGGCAGCGTTTGGTCCGGAAGTACAACGAGGCGGTTCGCAAGGCCTCAGGCCAGACGGCGGGAGCGGACGCCATCCACCAGATCCCCCTTTGGCTGCCAGATCAGGGGCTATAACCGGTGATCTGGACGCTGACCCCTGACCTCGTCTCCAGATCAGGGGCCGTGAGCGCCTAGTTCATCCGGGTGCTGCTGTCCGCGGCCTTGATGAGTTCCTGGTCGTGGGACGCCACGAGCACGGCAATGCCGTCCTTGGTGGTGTCCTTCAGGATGTGGATGATCTTGTTGGCCTGTTCGCGGTCCAGGTTGGCGGTGGGCTCGTCCACGACCAGGACCTTGGTGCCCAGGATCAGCGCCCGGGCGATGGCCACCCGCTGGCGTTCGCCGCCGGAGAGCTGGCCCGGACGGTGGCGCATGCGGCGGCCCAGCCCGACCAGGTCCAGCAGGTCCTTGGCCATCTCGGTGCGCTCTTCCACCTTGCCGTCGGGCACGGCCGGCAGCAGGACGTTCTCCAGCGCGCTCATGCCGTCGATCAGCGCGCCGCCCTGGTCCACGTAGCCGATCAGGGCCCGGCGGCGGTCGGAGATCTCGTCGTCATCCATGGCGCTGAGGGCGTCGCCCTGCCAGAACACCTCGCCGGCCGTGGGCTGCTGCAGCCCGGCGGCCACGGTGAGGATGCTGGTCTTGCCGGAGCCGCTGCGGCCGGCCAGACAGTGCATGGTGCCGGCTTCCAGGCCGAGGTCGAAGTCGTCGGCAATCACGAGCGGCTCGGCACCGCCGTCGTACCGGATGGTGATGCCCCGCAGCTCCACCGGCATGGCATGGTCGGCGGTGCGCTCCTTGGTGGCGGCGCGGGTCAGGGGTTCTTCGATCATTTCCGGGTCCTTGTCATCAAAACAAACCAAAGGAGCACGGCCGCGATGCCAGCGGCAGCGGCCCACACCGCGGTATGCGGTGCAATAAACAGGGCGGTCACGACGGCGCCGATGACCGCCAGCGGCAGGGCGACGGCGGCGGTGATGCCGGCCTCGCCGCGGCGGGCCTGCAGCAGCAGCGTGGGCGTCCAACCCATGGCGCCGAGGATGGCAAACTGTTCGCGCTTGCGGCGCGCCTCGAACCGGGTGGTCATCAGCGCCAGCAACAGCGCCGTGACCACGCCGAGCAGCGCCAGCGCGATGTTCAGGCCGCTCAGCTGTGCGGCGGCCAGCGAACCGAGCGCCGTGCTGCCGGCTGCCCGCGGAATGTCGGCCAGCACCGCCATCAGGGCTCCGGCCGCGGCCCCGAGCACCGCGACGCCCAACGCGATGGCCACGGTGTTGAACCGGTTGGTGCTCAGCTGGCGGGCGGCGAACTGCAGCGGGGTCTTCACCGACGGCACGCCGGCCGCCCCGGACGGTTCGACGTCCTTCGCCGGGTGCGGCTTGAGCATGGCGGCGGAGATGAAGGCGGAGGCACCGTAGACGACCAGCGCGATCAGCGACACCCACAGCGTCACGGCGCTGCGGCTGATGGCGCTGGCCACGACGGCTACCACCAGCACGGCGACGCCGCCGACCAGCAGCTCGTTCAGGAACCAGGAACGGATGCGCCGCCGGTTCCAGCCCATGGCCCGCAGCGTCACGGCTTCGGTCCGGCGGGAGCGGGTGAAGGCGACGGCGCTGGCGGCGGTCAAC
>NZ_JBNHGF010000363.1:0-2711 GCF_059091005.1 Arthrobacter sp. Y3223164 | reverse complement strand
CAGGCATGGGTGATCGCCAGCGCCAGGGCGTCCGCGGCATCGGCCGGGCGCGGCGGGGTGTCCAGCCGAAGGATCCGGGTCACCATCTTGGTCACGGCGGCTTTGTCCGCCTGCCCGTTGCCGGTGACCGCCGCTTTCACCTCGGTGGGCGTGTGCAGCGCGACGGCGATCCCGCGCCGTGCCGCCGCCGCGATGACCACCCCGGACGCCTGCGCGGTGCCCATCACGGTACTGACATTGGTCTGGCTGAAGACGCGTTCGACGGCGAGCACGTCCGGGGTGTGCGCGTCGAGCCATTCGTCGATCGCGTCGGCAATCTTCAGCAGGCGCAGCTCCAGCGCCATGTCCGGGGTGGTCCCCACCACACCGACGTCCACGAGGGAGGAGCGCCGGTTCGGTTCAACATCGACCACGCCCAGGCCGCAGCGGGTCAGGCCCGGGTCCACTCCCAGCACGCGCATGGCGGGCGCCGACGGCCGGACCGGTGTCAGTCGTTCTCGATTTCGGCGAGGACGTCCGCGCTGATGTCGGCGTTGGAGTAGACGTTCTGGACGTCGTCCAGGTCCTCGAGGGCATCCACCAGCTTCATGAACTTCCGGGCCGCGTCCGCGTCGAGCTCCACGGCCATCGAGGACACGAACTCGATCTCGTCGGTTTCGTATTCGATGCCGGCCTCTTCCAGTGCGGCCACGACGGCGCGCAGGTCCGTGGGATCGGCGTGGACCTCGAAGTTGTCGCCCTGCTCCTTGACTTCCTCCGCGCCGGCTTCGAGCACCGCCATCAGAAGGTCGTCTTCCGTGAGTTCGTTCCTGGGCAGGGACACCACGCCCTTGCGGGAGAACATGTAGGACACCGACCCCGGGTCGGCAATGGTGCCGCCGTTGCGGGTGATGGCCAGGCGAACCTCCGAGGCGGCCCGGTTCTTGTTGTCGGTGAGGCACTCGATCAGCACAGCGGAGCCCTGCGGCCCGCGGGCCTCGTAGATGATTTCGCTGTAGTCCACCGTTTCGCCGGTCAGGCCGGCACCGCGCTTGACCGCGCGGTCGATGTTGTCGTTGGGAACCGAGGTCTTCTTGGCCTTTTGGACGGCCAGTTCCAGCGCGGGGTTGCCGGACATGTCCGCTCCCCCGTTGCGCGCCGCTACCTCAATGTTCTTGATCAGCTTCGCGAACGACTTGGCACGCCTGGCGTCGATCACGGCCTTCTTGTGCTTGGTGGTTGCCCACTTGGAGTGTCCGGCCATGCTTACGCCTCTCCTCTGACGATGCGGATGAAAAGTTCGTGGATGCGGCGCTCCCCCGTAATCTCCGGGTGGAAGGATGTCGCCAGCAGATGCCGCGAACGCACTGCCACTATTCTAGCTGTCCCGTGCAAAGTGTCGGTGTGGGAGGCCTCCTCCGGCTGCACGGCAGCCAGGACCTCCACGCCCTTGCCCACGCGTTCCACCCAGGGCGCACGGATGAACACGGCGTGGACCGGCGCCGGGTCCTGGCCGGGAGACGCCGCGCTGAACTCCAGGCCCCGGAAGTCCAGCTCGGACTCGAACGATTCGCGCTGCCGGCCGAAGGCGTTCCGACGCACCGTTATATCCAGGCCGCCCAGCGTCTGCTGCGGTTCGCCCTTCAGGTCGGTGGCCGGGTCTGCAATCTCCCGGGCCAGCATGATCATGCCCGCGCACGAACCGTAGACCGGCATGCCCGCCTCGATCCGCCCCTTCAGCGGATCGGCCAGCTCAAAGATGCGGGTGAGCTTGTCGATAGTCGTGGATTCACCGCCGGGGATGACCAGGCCGTCCACGGCCGCCAGTTCCGCAGGCCGGCGCACCGGCACCGCCGTGGCGCCGCTGTGCTCCAGGACGGATAGATGTTCGCGGACATCGCCCTGCAGGGCAAGCACACCAATCGTGACCACGGTGACAGTTCCTCGGAGTTCGCATCGGGGCCGCCTCAGTGGCGGCCGTACGGAAAAACAGTAGTGCCAACCGGTCCGGCGGTGTTAAACGGTGCCCCCTCCCCTGTGGTGACCGACACTGTTCGGCCCGGGCCGACGGCGCCGGGGCACGGCGGCTTGTATAGTCTCTACTCATGCGACACCTCCTTGCGACCGTTGCCGGAAAGGCCGTAAAGGCGGTAGCCAGGCTCCGCGGCGGCGGTTCCGCACTGCCCGGCCTGGTGGCCGAAAAAATCGATCCGCAGTTCCTGCCGCGCACGCTCGGCGAGCTGCCGCGCGGCGTCGTGGTAATCAGCGGGACGAACGGCAAAACCACTACCACCAAGATGGTGGTGGAGCTGCTGCAGGGGCAGGGCCTGAAGGTGTTCACGAACCGGACGGGCAGCAACTTCACCCGCGGCGTGGTCGCTGCCGTGCTGGGCGACTCCGACGCCCGGGGCCGGCTTAACGCGGACATTGCCGTGTTGGAGCTGGACGAGGCCCACGCGGTTCACTTCGTCAAACTGGTGGCCCCGCGCTACAGCCTGCTGCTCAACGTCATGCGCGACCAGCTGGACCGCTTTGGCGAAATCGAAACGACCGCGGGTTTCCTCCGGCAGATCGCCGCGGCGACGACCGAGGCAGTGGTATTGAACCGGGAAGACCCGCGCATCGCGGCGCTGGCGGGCGCCGTGGCCGCGCCGCGGGTCGAATACTTCGGCCTGGCGCCGCAGCTGCGCCACATGTTTCCGCACGACGACGAAATGTGGTCCGCCGCCTCC
>NZ_JBNHGF010000362.1:0-2716 GCF_059091005.1 Arthrobacter sp. Y3223164 | reverse complement strand
CGCGCGGCGGCCTGGCCGCTCCGCGGCCCGAACGCCCGGCCCGCAGCGTTTACCTGCTGCAGCGCAAGGAATCCAAGCTCGGCGCCGGGCTGGGCAAGACGACCGGGTGGATCCACCGGGCCGAGCTCAAGAGCCGCGGGGTGCAGATGATCCCGGCGGTGACCTACCGCAGGATCGACGACGACGGACTGCACCTGACCGTCGACGGCACCGACACGGTGCTCGCCGTCGACAACGTGGTGCTCTGCACCGGCCAGGAGCCGCAGCGGGAGCTGCAGGAGGCGCTCGAAGCTGCGGGGCTGCCGGTCCACCTGGTCGGCGGCGCCGACGTGGCGGCCGAACTCGACGCCAAACGCGCCATCAACCAGGCGACCCGGCTGGCCGCGGCGCTGTAACGGAGCGAGCCCTCATGTCCTTGCCGCACGCCATCCTCACCGCCTTGCTGGAGCGGCCCGGGTCCGGGGCGGAACTGGCCCGCCGCTTCGACAAGTCGTTCGGCTTCTTCTGGCCGGCGACGCACCAGCAGATCTACCGCGAGCTCGCCAAGCTGGAACAGAACGGCCTGGTCGAATCAACGGGCCGCGACTCCAGCCGCGGGCGCGCCAAGGAGTACCAGGTCCTTGCCGTCGGCCGGGAGGAACTGCGGCGCTGGACCGACGAACAGCAGAACCCGCGCCCCGTCCGGGAAGAGCTGATGATCCGCCTCCGCGCCTCCTCGGTGCTCGGAGATGTCCCGATTCACGGCGAAATCGAGCGGCATCTGGGCCTGCACCGCGCGCAACTCGCGGCCTACCGCCAGCTCGACCAGCGGGGCACCTGGACCGACGCCAACCGGCTGCAGCGGGCCGTGCTGCAGGCAGGCATCATGTTCGAGCAGGCCTGGATCGAGTGGGCCGAGCAGACCCTGCAGGGGGAGTAGGAACACGACCCGGGGCTCGGCGCCGGGTGCCCTGCTGTGCCAAAGGTCACCGCCCGCCGTCGTGCTCCCCGTCCCCGCCCACCCGGAGCGTGCCGTACACTGGATACATCCCCCACTGTCGGTATTCCCTTAGTTCTGCGCGATAATGCCGTTTACGGTCTTGTCGAAGCGTCTGATTGTGTGTGGGCCCGCCTCTATGCGGCGGGCAGTTTCATGTTTGGGAGCGCCGGCTAAAGAAAACGCCGCCAGGTCTCTCCGCAGCTTGCGGGTGGCCAGCGAAGCGGCGGAAAGCCCTGCCACGGGATTGTAATAGCGCCGGGCTTTGAGTCAGAGGACCGCGGACATCAATGTGCCGCGGCCACCGGTCCCCAGCTGAATACGAGGAACTGCCCCGTGTCCGAAAACACTGTTAACACCCTGCCCGAAAACACCGACGCCGCCCCGGCCGTCGAAGACGAGAACACCGTACTCTTCACCGACTTCGGCCTCGACGGCCGTGTCCTGGCCGCACTGACCGACGTCGGCTACGAGAAGCCCTCGCCCATCCAGGCCGCCACCATTCCCGTCCTGCTCGAAGGCCGCGACGTCGTCGGCCTGGCGCAGACCGGCACGGGCAAGACCGCAGCCTTCGCTGTTCCCGCCCTCTCCCGGATGGCCGAACTGCCGCCGACCAAGAACACCCAGATCCTGGTGCTGGCCCCCACCCGCGAGTTGGCCCTGCAGGTGGCCGAGGCCTTTTCCTCCTACGCCGCCCACATGGACGACTTCACCGTGCTGCCCGTCTACGGCGGCTCCGCGTACGGCCCCCAGTTGGCCGGCCTGCGCCGCGGCGCCCAGGTGGTTGTCGGTACCCCCGGCCGCGTGATCGACCACATCGAAAAGGGCTCGCTGGACCTGTCCGAACTCCAGTACCTGGTGCTGGACGAGGCCGACGAGATGCTGCGCATGGGCTTCGCCGAAGAGGTCGACCAGATCCTCTCCAAGACCCCGGAAAGCAAGCAGGTTGCCCTGTTCTCGGCGACCATGCCGACCGCCATCCGCCGGATCGCGAAGAAGTACCTGAAGGACCCGGCCGAGATCACGGTCAAGGCCAAGACCACCACGGGCACCAACACCCGCCAGCGCTACCTGCAGGTCATGGGCCCGCACAAGCTGGATGCCATGACCCGTATCTTGGAAGCCGAAGATTTCGACGGCGTCATCGCCTTCGTGCGCACCAAGATGGCTACCGAGGACCTGGCCGACAAGCTCAAGGCCCGCGGCTATCGGGCCGCCGCCATCAACGGCGACATCCCGCAGCAGCAGCGTGAGCGCACCGTCGAGGCCCTGCGCGACGGCAAGATCGACATTTTGGTCGCCACGGACGTCGCCGCCCGCGGGCTGGACGTCGAGCGCATCACCCTCGTGGTCAACTACGACATCCCGCACGACACCGAGTCCTACGTGCACCGCATCGGCCGCACCGGCCGTGCGGGCCGCTCGGGCGACGCCATCCTGTTCATGACCCCGCGCGAGAAGTACCTGCTGCGGGCGATCGAGAAGGCCACGCGCCAGCCCGTCGAGCAGATGCACCTGCCCTCGGCGGAGACCATCAACAACCTGCGGATGCGCAAGTTCGCGGAACAGATCACCGAGACCCTGGCGTCCGAGGACGTCTCGATCTTCCGCGACCTGATCGCGAACTACGAGACCGAGCACGACGTGCCGGCCGCCGAGATCGCGGCCGCGCTGGCGGTCATGGCTCAGGGCGGTCGCCCGCTGCTGGTCCAGGACCTGCCCGAGGCACCCAAGGGCCAG
>NZ_JBNHGF010000361.1:0-2750 GCF_059091005.1 Arthrobacter sp. Y3223164 | reverse complement strand
GCGGAGGCGGCACGCGACATCCTGGCGCTGGCGGCCGGGTTGCCGGCCGACTTCAAGCGGATGCGCGACGGCTTGGAGCGCATGCTGCACACGCTGCGCGCCGAAATCGTCGAGTCGAATGCCACCAAGGGCATCACCATGGGCGAGGTGCTCGACGCCGACAAACGGCTGCGCGGCACCAGCGAAGGCCGGACGTACGAGAGCTTCACGGCGTTCCTGAACGACGAGGACCAGCAGCAGCGTTTCCGCCAGGCGATCGCCGACGTGCTCGAGCGGGACTTCGCCGACGGCCTGGAGCCGGAGGACCGGAGGGCCCTGCAGCAGCTCATGCCCCAGTTGCGGGCGCAGGCGGCCGAGATCCACCGCATCTACGGGCGGCTCTCGGAGAGCATGCACACCTTCGTGCAGTCGGACGACTACCGCGAATCGGTCCAGCTGCGCCAGGCGATCCGGGCTGCCGAGGCGGCGATCTTCAAGTCGCGGCACAGCCTGCCGGGCCGGCGTGCGGTGGTACCGGCGCCGCAGTTGTACGGCTCCGGCTTCGAATCGGTGAGCATGATCCGGCTCTACGACCCGCAGGATCACCAGGCGCCGGCGAAGTTGCCGCCGCCGCCCGAGTTCACCGAAGCGGACATCCGCCGCGCGGTACGCACGCCGCAGGCTGACGCCGAGGTGCTCTCCCGTGCGGTGCGCACCGCCGTCGAAGCACGCGGGCCGGCGCCGTTGTCGGCGGTCTACGACCAGCTGGAACCGGAACACCGGCACCTGAACAGCCTGCGCTGGCTGCTGCACCGGGCCTTGAATACCGGCGGCGTGCTCGATCCGGATGCGACCGACAGCGTGACCCTGATCCAAATCGACGGCAGCGAACGAACCGCGGTGCTGCCCGCCGTCACTTTCACGA
The DNA here is from genome assembly GCF_059091005.1 of Arthrobacter sp. Y3223164. NCBI lineage: Bacteria > Bacillati > Actinomycetota > Actinomycetes > Micrococcales > Micrococcaceae > Arthrobacter > Arthrobacter sp. Y3223164. The sequence continues at coordinate 1,846 of NZ_JBNHGF010000361.1, read as the reverse complement.
AAGCTGCAGACTAATGAACGAGTTGACCGAGGACGAGTTGACCGGGGTTTCCGCCCATCCGTCCGCAGGGCCCGAGGACGCGGCCGCACCGGAGGAGGCGGATCCCGCCCAGGCTGCCGGGCCGGAGGAGGCGGATCCCGCCGAGGCTGTAGAGGCGACCGCCCGCAACGAGATTGTGGACGGGCCCGAACTCTTCGACGGCGATACCGGCAAGCTTCCCCTGAAGCTGCGCCAGGCCCTGGTCCGGCTGCTGCGCGGCCCCTACCTGCACGCCGGCTCCACGGACCGGGTCTACGACACCGTGGTGGAACACCGCCGCGTCCTCGCCTCCCGGCTCAGCGAGCTGTTCCTGCAACTGATCATCGACGAAGACCGCAAGGTCGCCATGCTGCGGCCGGTCCCCATGGCCGAACCGCACACCAACGCCCTGCAGCGGCAGCGGGAGATGACGCGCGAGGAGACGCTGCTGCTCCTGCGCATGCGGCTCATCCAGGATCGCCACGCCGGCACCGGGACGGAGCCGCTGATCAGCCGGGACGACGTGATCGACGTGCTGCAGGACTACGTGGACCCCGAACAGCACGACGCCAAACACGTCGAGGACCTGGCCGATGCCTCCATCCGCAAGCTGTCCAACGAGCGCCGGCTGCTGGAAGCCACCGAACTTTCGGACGTGTGGGTCATTTCCCCGGCCCTGCCGCTGGCCTTGCCCTTCGAGAACATCGGCGACATTCCGGCGGTGATCGGCTCGCTGGCCGGTACTCTCCCGCCGGCAGGCGAGGCACCGGAGACCGACCAGTTGGCTGTCGACGGCGAGGAGGCCTGACATGAGCATCGAGACGATCCTGCCCCTCGACGGGCTGCTCAATCCCGGCCAGCACCGCCTCAGCCGCGTGCAGCTGGTCAATTGGGGCACCTTCGACGGCTCCCACACCATCCGCGTGGACCGCGCCGGAACGTTGCTGACCGGCGGCTCCGGGGTGGGCAAGTCCACCATCTTCGACGGCATGCTGCAGGTGCTGGACGCGCGGCCGAAGATGAACGAGGCCGCCCAAACCAGCGCCGGCAGCGCCGCCGAGGAACGGCGCACCGCGTTCAGCTACATGCGCGGACGGCTGGGCGCCACCCCGGCGGACGGCGACGGTTCCCGGAACGCCACGTTCTACCAGCGTCCCGGTGCCACCTGGTCGGCGGTCTGCCTGACCTTCGACAACGCCCTGGGGCAGACCACCAGCCTGTCCGTGCTGCTGGACCTGCCGGCCAACGGGACCGAACACAATGTGGGCCGTTTCTATGTGCTGCATAACAAGGCCCTGGACATTCCCGCCCTGGAGGCCCGCATGCTGGGCCGGTTCAGCAAGACCTCGCTGGAGGCCCTGTTGCCGGGCAGCCAGGTCTTCGATTCGCACAAGGCTTTTGCCGAGCGATTCCGGCAAGCGCTGGGCATCGACCAGGAAAAGGCCTTCGGCCTGCTGCGGACGCTGCAGACGGGCAGGGGCCTGGGCGGCACCGTGAACGACTTCTTCCGCAACCATGTGCTGGACACGCCCCGGACGCTGGCCGCCGCGGAGGAGGCCGTGGAAGACTTCAGCCACCTCAGCAGCATCAGGCGGCAGCTGGAACGCGCCCGGCAGCAGCGGGACCTGCTGGCCCCCGTGCCCCGACTGCATCGGGAGCTGCAGCAGGCGCAGGCCGGGCTGGAGCGCAACCAGGTGTTGGCGGACGAGGCCCTGCCGCTCTACCGGCGACGTTTGGCGCTGGACTGCCATGGCCGGCAGATCGACCGGCTGGAAGCGGAAGCAACGGCGGCGACGGCCGCGCTGGCAACCGCCGAAGCGGCACGCGA
>NZ_JBNHGF010000360.1:0-2769 GCF_059091005.1 Arthrobacter sp. Y3223164 | reverse complement strand
CCGGCGGTGAGGCCCCGCGGCCGGCGGGGACGACTCATCGGCCAGAGCCGCCACTCTGGCGGGGCGCATGGGCCTCGACCGCATACCTGACCACCTCCGCGGCCCGGTCGGTCAGCCTGACCCCTTCGGGCCAGACGATCTTCACGCCAACCGGGCGGACCGCCGGCTCGATTGGCAACGCGGTGAAAGTCCGGCCTTCATAGGTGGCATCGCCGGACGGCCGCTGCACCAGGACCGAGTAGCCGATACCCCGCCCGACCAGCGAGCGGGTCAGCTCGAAGTCAGTGGTGCGGTACTTGATTTTCGGCACGACGGAAGCGTCACGGAACACCGACATCGTGTGATGGCTGCTCGGCGGTGCATCGAGCAGGATCATTGGCTCCTCGGCCAGGTCGGCCAGGCTCACCGCCTCCCGGCCGGCCAGCCGGTGGTCGGCCGGCAATAGCGCGTAGGCATGCATGGCGCCCAGCTGCACCGACTCCAGTCCCGGCCGCAGGTCCATGTCGTAGACGATGGCCAGGTCCAGCTCTCCCGTGAACAGCTTGTCCTGCACGGCATCCTGGGTGCCTTCGACGAAGTCCAACTGCACCTTGGGATGCTCGGCGGCGAAACGCTCCAGCAGCCCGGGCAGAACAGTCGGCGCCAACGTCAGATAGCAGCCCACCACCAGCGGGCCGGCCAGCTCTCCCCCGCAGCTGCTGGTGCTCAGCTCCAGCTCCTCCGCCTCCCGCAGGAAGGTTGAGGCGCGGGCGTGCAGTTGCCGGCCTGCAGGTGTCAGGCTGACGCCGTGTGCCTTGCGGCGGACCGTGAGCTGCGTGCCGAAAATACGCTCCAGTTCCTTCACTGCCGCGGCCACTGCCGTCTGTGAGACATGGAGTTCGTCGGCGGCGGCGGCAATCGTGCCGGCCTCTGCCACTGCGACAAAGTACGCCAGCTGCCGCAGCGTGTACCGGACCAAAGCGCCTCCTGCGCCGCAGGGATATAACCAAAGCTTTTCGGGGGATATTTCCCCTCTTTATGCACTTTACCGGCGGATATGCCTGCTGTCACACTCGTGGGAGACACACCTCACGCCGGGTACGGTGCGAGGCCCGCCGGCAAGGATCCGGCAACCCGTTTCCGGACCAACACGACGAGGAGAGCGAGAATGACCGCCGCCACCGAAGCCCGCCCGGTTCCCAACGCGGACTGGGTCACCATCCCGGATCTCTACCGGAACCCGTATCCGATCTATCAGAAGCTGCGGGCCGAAGCGCCCGTGCACTGGGTGCCCGCCGTCAACCGGTACATGGTTACCAGCTACCAGGCCTGCCACGTGATCGAGCAGGACCAGGAGCGTTTTTCCGCCAACGAGACCAACTCGCTCATGAAGCGGGCCATGGGCCACTCGATGCTGCGCAAGGACGACCCGGAGCATGAGGTGGACCGGAAATCCTACGGGAACGTGCTGCGGCCCAAAGCCATCAAGGAGCACTGGAACGCCATCTTCCAGGCCAACAGCGACAAATACCTGGCGCAGTTGAAGGCGGCCGGCCCGGGCGCCGACTTTGTCTGGGAGTATGCCGCTCCCTACGCCGCGGAAAACCTGCGGCTGATCATGGGCTTCCATAATGCCACCCAGGAAGACATGCAACGTTGGTCGCAGACCATGATCGACGGCACCGGCAACTACGCGGACGACCCGGACGTCTGGAGCAAGTCGGAGCAGTCGTACAACGAAGTCGACGACGCGATCGATGAAATCCTGCCCTACCTGCGCAAGAATCCGGATGCCAGCCTGCTGTCCGGGCTCACCTCCATGCCGATCCCGCTCGAGGCCATCCGGGCGAACATGAAGATGACCATCGGCGGCGGCCTCAACGAACCGCGCGACGTCCTTGGCACCACCGTGTGGGCGCTGCTGGCCAACCCGGAGCAGTTGGCCCAGGTGCTCGCTGACGAATCCCTCTACGCGCGCGCCTTCGAGGAGTCCGTGCGCTGGGTCGCACCCATCGGCATGTACCCGCGGGAGGTCACGCGCGACACCGTCGTGGAAGGCATGCAACTGCCGGCCGGTGCGCGGCTGGGCATCGTTGTCGGCGCAGCCAACCGCGACCCGGCGGTGTTCGAGGACCCCGAATCCTTTAACATCAACCGGGAAAAGAAGCCGCACCTGGCATTCGGCGGCGGCAACCACTTCTGCGCAGGCGCCTGGGTGGCACGCGCTTCGGTGGCACACATTGCCATGCCGCAGGTTTTCCGCGAACTGCCGAACCTCCGCCTGGATCCGGAGAACGCCCCGGTCGACGCCGGCTGGGTCTTCCGCGGCATGACCAAATTCCCGGTGCTCTGGGGCTAAGACCGGCCCGCGCACCCTTCCGTCCACCCAAACCAGCGCCCACAGCAAGGACAATTTCCCATGGCAAAGATCAGCTTCCACCACTCTGACGGCAACGTTGACGTGCTCGACGTCGACCCCGGCACCTCCCTGATGCGCGCCGCCGTGACCAACGGCGTCGACGGCATCGTCGGCGAATGCGGCGGCCAGGCCATGTGCGCCACCTGCCACGTCTACGTCCGCCCCGAATACCTCGACGGCCTGCCCGAAATCGGCGACGACGAAGACGAAATGCTCGACTGCACCGCCGGCCCCCGCGTCGAAACCCGCAGCCGGCTCGGCTGCCAGATCACGGTCGGCGACGGCCTCGAACAGATCGAAGTCGACGTCCCCGACGACCAGATCTGAGCCGTCCGGCCAACGGCGGCCGCTGCGGCGGCCGCCGTGTTGCC
>NZ_JBNHGF010000359.1:0-2773 GCF_059091005.1 Arthrobacter sp. Y3223164 | reverse complement strand
GAACTCGAGCAGGGCCGGCTGCAGCCGCCCGGCCAATTCGTCACCACCGGCTGCCAGCATCCGCACGGCCAGCAGCCCGGCATTGCGGGCTCCGCCGATGGACACCGTGGCCACCGGCACCCCGGCGGGCATCTGCACGATGGAGAGCAGGGAATCCATGCCGTCCAGGTACTTCAGGGGCACCGGCACCCCGATCACCGGCAGGGGGGTTACGGAGGCGAGCATGCCGGGCAGGTGCGCGGCACCGCCGGCGCCGGCGATAATGATCCGCAGTCCCCGGGAGTGAGCGTCGCGGCCATAACCGATCATGTCCTCGGGCATGCGGTGCGCGGAGACGACGTCGGCCTCGTAGGGGACGCCGAATTCCTCCAGCGCCCGGGCGGCGGCCTCCATGACGGGCCAGTCGGAATCCGAGCCCATCACCACGCCGACTATCGGCTTGTTGCTCATGGTTTGCCTTCCTGGGGGTCCACGCCGTCGCGGACGATCGCCGCGACGCGGTCCGCGCGCCGGCGCAGTTCCTCCACCTGGGACGCGTCGCGGCCCACCACATTGACGTGGCCGATCTTCCGGCCGGGACGGACAGACTTGCCGTAGCCATGCAGCTTGACGGACGGTTCGGCGGCCAGCGCGCGCGGATAGGCCGAGAACAGGTCGGTATTGGCGCCGCCCAGGTAGTTCTTCATGACGACGGCGCCGCCGAGCAGGGACGTATCGCCCAGCGGCAGATCCAGGATGGCCCGCAGGTGCTGCTCGAACTGGCTGGTGACCGACCCGTCCTGGGTCCAGTGGCCGGTGTTGTGCGGGCGCATGGCCAGTTCGTTGATCACGAAGCCTGCTCCGCGTCCCGGGGTGGCGAACAACTCGGCGGCCATCACGCCGGTGACGCCCAGCTCGTCGGCCAGCCGGAGCGCCGCCTGCTGGGCCGCCTCGGCGACGTCCGCCGGCAGGTCCTGTGCCGGCGCGATCACTTCGTCACAGACGCCGTCCACCTGGATGGTGTGCACCACCGGCCAGGCCCGTGCTTCGCCGGACGGAGTCCTGGCTACCAGCGCGGAGAGCTCCCGGCTGAAATCGACTTTTTCTTCGACCAGCAGCGCGCCGCCGGTGAACCAGTCGGCCGCCTCGGCGGCAGCGTCCGCATCGGGGATGATCCGCACTCCCTTGCCGTCGTAGCCTCCCCGCGGCGTCTTCAGCACCACCGGCCAGCCAATCCTGCCGCCGAAGGCAACCAGCTCGTCGACGCCCGAGACGGGTGCCCACACCGGGTTTGGCAGCCCCAGCCTGTCCACCACCGCGCGCATGACCAGCTTGTCCTGCGCATGGATCAAGGCGTCAGGGTGCGGCTGCACGTTGACGCCCTCGGCAATCAGGGCCTGCAGATGTTCGGTAGGGACGTGCTCGTGATCGAAGGTCATCACGTCCAGGCCCTTCGCGAACCCCCGCAGCGCCTCCAGATCGCGGTAGTCGCCCACTGGAGCCGTGGCCACGGCGGGGACCGCGGAAACATCGGCGGCCTCGGCCAGAACACGCAGTTCAAAGCCGAGCTCTACCGCACAGGGTGCCATCATTCGGGCAAGCTGGCCGCCGCCCACTACGCCGATCACTGGAAAACTCACCTAGTCAGGGTACCGAACAGGCTCCGGACGAGTCGCATTGCACTTCGCGCGGCGGGTACGTCCTAGGTAACGCCCAGACTGGCGCAATACAATAGTGCGTCGGCCGGCTCTGCTCCGGCATCCGAGCGAAAGGGATCCACCTTCGATCATGAACCGAACTATTTCCGAGCGCCTGCGCGCCATTGTTTCCCTTTTTTGGCGGGAAGTGGCGAAGTTCGGCACGGTCGGCGGGATCAGCTTCATCGTGGACAACGGCGTGTACTGGTGGCTGATCAACGGGCCCATGGACGACAGCGTGGTGAAGGCGCGGTTCGTGTCCGCCTCCGTGGCAACACTGTTCTCCTGGGTAGCCAACCGTTATTGGACGTTCCGTCATCGCCGCCAGGCGAACGTGTTGCGCGAACTGGTGCTGTTCATCGTCATCAACGTCATCGGCATGGTGGTCTCCGCAGGCTGCGTCTGGATAGCCCGCTACCCGCTGGAGGTGACGGACCGGACCATGCTGCTGTTCGCGGGCATCGTCGGCACGGTGCTGGCCACCGTGATGCGCTTCTTCGCCTACCGGTTCCTGGTGTTCAACGTTGAGCTGGACGCCGAGCCGGAGTTTGCCGAGGACCGCAAGATCTTCGAGCGCCACCCCGAGGACAATGCCGACCAGCCTCCCGCGGACGCCGCGCCGGAGGTCGACGGCCCCCAGGCATCGGGCACGGCGCGCGGCTAGGCGGGGTCCGGGCCGGATCACCGGTTCACAGTTGTACGGTGACCCGTTCGCTGTCCAGCAACCGCTGGGTCACCCCTACCTCCGGGTGCACCAGCACGACCGTGCCGCCGCCCTGCCAGGTTGCCAGGGCTTCGCGAAGCACGTCCGGCCAGGGGGTGTGCGCCGGCACCAGCAGGTTCCTGGCCGCTGTCGGCCGGTCCAAAAGCCGGGCGAAGGTCAGCGCTCCGCCGTCGTCCTCCAGGGCCAAGCCGTTTGCCGCCAGGGAATCGATTCCCAGGTACTCATCCGCGTAGGACCGGACCTCGGCCGCGTAGTCGAGGACGCCGTCGGGCAGTTCCCCGGGCCAGCGCAACTGGAGCGCGCCCAGGGCGACCAGGACCTGGTGTCCGCTGCCTGCCCGCACCAAAAGGGCCGGATCCGCGGCCACCACCAC
>NZ_JBNHGF010000358.1:0-2794 GCF_059091005.1 Arthrobacter sp. Y3223164 | reverse complement strand
GCGTCCTGGGTGCGCGGGTTCACGGCCACCGGCTGGTCCTGCAGGATCCAGCCGCGGCGCAGCACGCTGAGGGCCGCGCCGGAAGCACCGGGCTGGCCCTCGATCTGCGAGAACGCCGCACGTTCGGCGCGCCGCGACAAGATGAAGGTGGCGGCCAGCAGGCCCAGCGGGATGGAGATGATCAGCAGCGTGACCCAGTTGTTGATCAGCAGGCCGATGACCAGGCCGACGGCGACGATGCCGAGGAAGGCCAGCAGCATGAACCAGACAACGTTCGGGTCGTTGCGCCGGGTCATCCGGAAGACCTGGCCGATCTGCTTCAGCCGGCCGGGCTGCTTGTTGGCTTTGGAGGGTTTCCCAGCCTTGGGCTTGCGTGAGAAGAGACCCCGCTTCGGGGCGTCGGAATCGGTGCTATGGGCCATAATGTCCAATTCTATCGTGAGCCAGGAGGCACTCGTGCCGTACGCGGACACGGCAGCGGCCCGGCAGCCGGCAGGCTCCCGGACCGCGGTTCCGGCGGTTCAGCTACCGGGCGGCAATCAGCGTGGCGGCTTCCTGGCGGGTGCTGCCGGACTCGCCGATATGGGCGAGCTGGGGCGGGAGCTCCAAGCCCTTCTTGCGCATCGCGGTGGCCCAGAGGCGGCTGGCCCGGTAGGAGGAGCGCACCAGCGGCCCGCTCATCACGCCCAGGAAGCCGATGTCCTCGGCCTCCTGGCTTAGTTCCACGAATTCCTCCGGCTTCACCCAGCGCTCCACCGGGTGGTGGCGTTCGGTCGGGCGCAGGTACTGCGTGATGGTCACCAGGTCGCAGCCGGCGGCGTGGAGATCGCGCAGCGCCTCGGAAATTTCTTCGCGGGTTTCGCCCATGCCCAGGATCAGGTTGGACTTGGTCACCATGCCCTGGTCGCGGCCCTGCGTGATGACATCCAGCGAACGCTCATAGCGGAAGGCCGGCCGGATGCGCTTGAAGATCCGGGGCACGGTTTCCACGTTGTGCGCGAATACCTCCGGTTTGGCGTCGCAGATGGCCGTGATGTGTTCGGGCTTTCCGGAGAAGTCCGGAATCAGGATTTCGACGCCGGTGCCGGGGTTGAGTTCGTGAATCTTGCGGATGGTCTCGGCGTAGAGCCACACGCCCTCGTCGGCCAGGTCGTCGCGGGCCACGCCGGTGACGGTTGCGTAGCGCAGGTTCATCTGCTGGACCGACTGGGCCACCTTGGTGGGTTCCAGGATGTCGACGGGGGAGGGCTTGCCCGTATGGATCTGGCAAAAGTCGCAGCGGCGCGTGCACTCGGAGCCGCCGATCAGGAACGTCGCCTCGCGGTCTTCCCAGCATTCGAAAATATTGGGGCAGCCTGCCTCTTCGCAGACGGTATGCAGCCCCTCCTTCTTGACCAGGTTCTTCATGCCCACGTACTCGGGGCCCATGTTGACCTTGGCCTTGATCCAGTCCGGCTTGCGCTCAACGGGGGTGGCTGCATTGCGGGCCTCGACGCGCAGCAGGCGGCGTCCTTCAGGGGCGAGCGTCACAACAGGGCTCCTTCGGTCTGGCGGTGGCCAGGGTCGGTGTCGGTGGCCGCGGGGCCGGGGGTGCCGGCCTTGACCAGGGATGTCTCGAACGAGCGGAGTTCTTCCTCCACCCGGTCTGCGATGTCGGCCGGGGCCACGTCCAGCCCGGTCTCGGCCTGGATGGTGGTGGTGCCGGCGTCGGTAATGCCGCAGGCAATGATCTGGCTGTAGGGTGCCAGGTCGTTCCGGCAATTGAGCGCGAAGCCGTGCATGGTTACCCGGCGGTTGACGCGGATGCCGATGGCGGCGATCTTGCGGGCGGGCCCGCGCTCGTCGGCCTCGATCCAGACGCCGGAGCGGCCCTCCATCCTGGTGCCGGCCACGCCGTAATCGGCGAGCACATTAATCAGGACCTGCTCGAGGATGTCAACGTAGTCGGCCACCCGGGTGGGATCCGGGAGGGCCACGATGGGGTAACCCACCAGTTGGCCGGGGCCGTGCCACGTCAGTTTGCCGCCACGGTCGACGCTGACCACGGGGGTGCCGTCCAACGGCCGCTCATGGTCTTCGGTCCGCTTGCCGGCGGTGTAGACGGCGCTGTGCTCCAGCAACAACACGGTGCTGGGCGCCGTGCCCGCCACGACTTCGGCGTGCAGCTTGCGCTGCAGCGCCCAGCCTTCTTCATAATCGACGTAGTTAGGGCCGAAGCCCAGCCGAGAAAACTCAAGAGCCATTCAGCAAGACTACGCTCCGGGGGCCGGGCACTGCTATTTGTGTAACGACTCAAGTGCTGTGGATAACTCCTGCGCCCCGCGGCCAAACGGAGTACAAGTGGTCCATGGAAGATGGGCAGACACCCGGGGCGGCCTCCGTCGGGCAGGAACCGCCGCGGCCGGCGGCGCCGGGGCTGCACGTGCAGCGGTGGCTGGGCAGCGGCGCCTCGGCCTCGGTATGGCTGGTCCGCGACGCGCTGACCCGAACGGAGTATGCACTGAAGGTGCTGTCTGCGCCCACTGTTCCCTCCTCCTCGGACGACGCCGAACGCCCGCGGCCGGGGCCGCGCCCTGCCCGGCACGTATTAGCCGCCGATGAGGGGGAGCCCGCTCCCTGGGCGGTTGCCCCCGAGGGGCAACCGGGGGCCGCGGCCGCTGCCGCCGACCATGAACTATTCCTGTTGGCGGGGGCGCGGCATGAGCACCTGCTGCCCGTCCACGGACAAGTGGCAACCGACCGCGGGCCGGGGCTGCTGCTGGAATATGCTGCCGGCGGCTCGCTCGCGGCGCTC
>NZ_JBNHGF010000357.1:0-2809 GCF_059091005.1 Arthrobacter sp. Y3223164 | reverse complement strand
CGCGGGGCAGGGGAGCAGACGGCGGCGGCCGAAGGAACGCTCTTCGCCGCCGGCGTGTGCGGCCTGTGGTTCGGGCAGGTGGTTGCCGACCAGGCCGGGGAGCCGGCGGCGGCGTTCAACCTGCTCCTGGAACGTTTCCTGGCGGCCGCCGCCTGAGAAGTCCGCGCGGCGCCGTGGTGACACCCTGCGGGAGCCGCCGCTGGACGGAAGGGGCGCTCCGCCGTCGTGATTCGGCAGGGGCTCGCATACTCTGGGGGAGTGACGAACGATATACCGCTGAATGAAGAACAGACCCGACGCGTGGTTGCGCTCGCCATGGACCTGGCCCGCGAGGGCAAGACCGGCGAGCTCGCGGAATTCCTCGACCACGGGCTGCCCGTGGACGCGCTGGATTCCGACCACAACACCCTGCTGATGCTGGCCGCCTACCACGGGCAGGAAGAGACCGTGGGCATGCTGCTGGGCCGGGGCGCCAATCCGGACATCCGCAACGTCCGCGACCAGTCCCCGATCGCCGGCGCCCTGTTCAAGGGCGAGGACGCCGTGGTGTCCAGGCTGCTGGCGGTCGGCGCGGACCTGGACGCAGGCACCCCGAGCGCGCGCGATGCGGCCAAAATGTTCGGCCGCGAGCATCTGCTGGACAAGTAGCAATCCACTAAACGAAAAAACTGCCCGGAACCGGCCGCAAGGGCTGGTTCCGGGCAGTTTTATGCCGTCAGGCGGGGTGTTACGCCGAGTCGGTGTTCACATCGACCGGGGAGATCTTGCCGGCCTGCAGGGCCTCGATGGCCTTGCGCACGCCTTCGCCGTAGGCCGGGTCGGCCTTGGTGCAGTTGGCGATGTGGCGCTCGATGGTCGCCTGGGAGGCGCCGTCGATGGCACGAGCGGTGTTCTCGAACAACACCTGGCGCTGCTCGGCGGTCATCTTCTCGCGGAAGAGGATGCCGGGCTGCTCGTAGTAGTTGTCGTCGTCCTCGCGGAAGTTGAACCGGTCGGCGACGGCGCCCACGGCCTGGGCCGGGTCGCGGTAGGCCGGCTGTTCCTGCCAGCGGCCGTAGCCGTTGGGATTGATGCCCGGGGTCGCGCCCTGGTTGCCGTCGACGCGCATGGCACCGTCACGGTGGAAGGAGTTGACCAGCCCGGCGCCGCGCGGGTAGTTGACCGGGATCTGGTGGTGGTTGACACCCAGGCGGTAGCGCTGCGCGTCGCCATAGGAGAACAGACGTCCCTGCAGCATGCGGTCCGGCGAGAAGCTGATGCCCGGAACCACGTTGGCCGGAGTGAAGGCAGCCTGCTCGACGTCGGCGAAGTAGTTCTCCGGGTTGCGGTTCAACTCCCACTCGCCAACCTCGATCAGCGGGTAGTCCTTCTTAGACCAGACCTTGGTCAGGTCGAACGGGTGGTACTTGTAGGTCTCCGCGTCGGCCTCGGGCATGATCTGGACCATGAGCTTCCACTTCGGGAAGTCGCCGCGGTCGATGGACTCGAGCAGGTCGCGCTGGTGCGACTCGCGGTCCTCGCCGACCAGCGCGGCGGCCTCGGCGTCGGTGAGGTTCTTGATGCCCTGCTGCGTACGGTGGTGGAACTTCACCCAGTAGCGCTCGCCGGCGTCGTTGATGAAGCTGTAGGTGTGCGAGCCGAAGCCGTGCATGTGGCGGTAGGACGCCGGGATGCCGCGGTCGGACATGACGATGGTGACCTGGTGCAGGGCCTCGGGCAGGTTGGTCCAGAAGTCCCAGTTGTTCTCGGCGCTGCGCAGGTTGGTGCGCGGATCACGCTTCACTGCGTGGTTCAGGTCCGGGAACTTCAGCGGGTCGCGGAAGAAGAACACCGGGGTGTTGTTGCCCACCAGGTCCCAGTTGCCCTCTTCGGTGTAGAACTTGACCGAGAAGCCGCGGATGTCACGCTCGGCGTCGGCCGCGCCGCGCTCGCCGGCGACGGTGGAGAAGCGGGCGAACAGTTCGGTCTTCTTGCCGACCTCGGAGAAGATCTTGGCCTTGGTGTACTTGGTGATGTCGTTGGTCACCGTGAAGGTGCCGAAAGCACCGGAGCCCTTGGCGTGCATGCGGCGCTCGGGGATGACCTCGCGGTCGAAGTGGGCCATCTTCTCCAGGAACCAGACGTCCTGCAGCAGCATCGGGCCGCGGGGACCCGCGGTCAGGCTGTCCTGGTTATCGGCTACGGGCGCGCCCGCAACAGTTGTCAACGGCTTGGTGTTATCAGCCATTTAGTTATCGCTCCTTGTCGGATCTTCCAATTGAAGGTCTTTCGTGGCAGTGCAGGCGGGGCAGGTGCCCCAGAAGGTGACCTCGGCTTCGTCGATCGCGAAACCGTGGCCCTCGGCCGCCGTCAGGCACGGTGCCTCGCCCACGGTGCAGTCGACGTCGGCAATATTGCCGCACGACCGGCACACCACGTGGTGGTGGTTGTCGCCGACCCGGGCCTCATAGCGCGCCGGGGACCCCGAGGGCTCGATCCGGCGCAGCAGCCGGGCGTCCGTCAGCGCCGCCAGCACGTCGTAGACGGCCTGCTTGGAGACGCCGCCGAGTTCGTCCCGCACCACACCGGTGATGGTGTCGGCGTCGGCATGCGGGTGCGCGCGGACTGCTTCCAGCACCGCCGCCCGCGGACGGGTCACGCGCAGCGACGCCTCGCGCAACAAGTCCTCCGGATCCCTCATCTCGACCATGAAACGATTCTGTCACCTTTTTTGGACTGAGTCCAGAAAATTATCTGGACTCAGTCCAATCCTTACGACGGCGGCGCCGGCCGCCGGGAGGCACCTCGCCCGGGCGCGCTGGCCGCCTGG
>NZ_JBNHGF010000356.1:0-2819 GCF_059091005.1 Arthrobacter sp. Y3223164 | reverse complement strand
GCACCGGCTGGCCGCTGTTGCGCGCCGCCTGCTGTGCCGCCTTGATCCGGGCCTGTTCCCGCTCCCAGGCTTCCTGGGCCTTGCGCCGCTCCTCGGCCTCGCGCCGGGCCTTCTCCGCCGCCTCGCGGCGGAGCCGTTCCTGCCGTTCCTTGATCTGCGAGAGCACCTGGTTCTGGGCCTGCTCGGTCTTGGCCAGCTCCTGCTCGATCTGCGGCTTCTTGGCCTGCAGGCTGTCCGACAGCGCCGAGGTCTCGGCGATCAGCTGGTCGACCTTCTGCTTTTCGGCGGCCGCCTCGTCGCGGGCGACCTGTTCGGCCGCCAGTGCCTCCTCGGCCTGCGCCTTCAGGTCCCGGATTTCCTCCTCCACGGCCTCCAGCCGCGCCCGGGAGTTCACATTCGTGGCGTTCTGCTGGGCCAGCTTGTCCAGTGCCGCGTTTTGGCTGCGCAGCGCCTGGTCGGCCAGGTCGATGGTGCTGGCTAGGTTGGCGTCGCCGTCGGAACCGAAGAACAGCGACAGGTTGGACGGCACCCCGCCCTGCTTGTAGGCCTGGGTGGCAATCTGGCCGATGACCTTCTTGGTTTCCTCCAGCTCCTCGGCATCGCTGGCCAGTTGCTGGTTGATCTTGTCCTTGGTCTGCAGCGCCAGGTCCACGCGCTGCGCCAGTGCGGCCACCTTGTTGGCGGCGGCGTCCACCCGGCCCTCGGCCTCGGAGAGCTTTTGCTGCGCCGCCGGCAGCCGGCTCTGGTGCTGCTTCAGCTCCTTGACCGCCTCGACGATGTCGGCGTTGAGGAACTCCAGCGACGATTCGATCTGCTGGATTTCCTGGTCGAGGGCGGCCTTGCGGTCGTCGAGGTCGTCTGCCTGGGCGGGGCCGGCGGAGCCCAGCGAGAACGCGAGCAGGGCGGCCATGGCGGCACTCAAAATCCCTTGCGGAAGGCATTTCTTCCGCGGTTTAGTACGGCTCACAGCCTGGCTCCCCAATGTCAAGTTCTGTGCACGTTTCATGAGTCTAGACCTTAAGGTAGCGGCGCAGGGTCAAAAGGGACGATATTCCGGCCAGGACGGCGCCCAGCAGCACCAGCGCGGGACCTATCACCAGCATGGTGCTGGAGGAAATGAAGGCCGTGTCGGGGTATTGGCTGGCCAGCCAGCCGCCGATGAAGAAGTGCGCCACGGCCCACAGCGTGACCGAGGCCAGCAGCGCCCCGAGCACGGCGGCGATCACCCCTTCCAGCACGAACGGCAGCTGGATCACGGCCTTGGAGGCACCGACCAGGCGCATGATGCCGGTTTCCCGGCGCCGGCTGAAGGCGGAAAGCCTGATGGTGGTGGCGATCAGCAGGATGGCGCAGACAATCATGACGACGGCGATGCCCACCGCCACGAGCGAGGCGATGTTCATGACGCTGAAGACCTTTTCCAGGATCTCGCGCTGGTCCACGACTACTTCGACGCCGGGCAGCGAGGAGAAGATCTCGTTGATGACCTCGTACTTCTGCGGATCGACCAGCGAGACGCGGAAGGACTCCGGCAGCTGGTCGGCCGTCACCGAGTCCACGATCGGCGAGTTCGCGAACTGGTCGCGGAAGTGGCCCAGGGCATCGTCCTGCGACTCGTACAGGTAGGTGTCCACGTACTGTTCCACGGCCGGACTGGTCAGCGTGGCCTCGATTTCCGCACGCTGCTCGTCGGTCACGGGGCCGGCCGCGCAGCTGGCCGTCGTCGAAGTGTCGACGCACAGGAAGATGGCCACCTGGACCTTGTCGTACCAGTAGCCCTTCATCTGGTTGATCTGCATCTGCAGCATGCCGGCCGCGCCCACGAAGCTGAGCGAAATGAAAGTCACCAGCACCACGGAGACCACCATGGACAGGTTGCGGCGCAGGCCGGAACCGATTTCGCCGAGGATAAAAGCCAGCCTCATTTGGCCTCCTCCGGTTCGCCCAGGTAGATGCCTTCGGACTGGTCGCGCACCAGCACGCCGTCGCGCAGCTCGATTACGCGCTTGCGCATTTCGTTCACGATCACGTTGTCGTGCGTGGCCATCACCACGGTGGTGCCGTTCTGGTTGATCCGGTCCAGCACCTTCATGATCCCCAGCGAGGTGGTCGGATCCAGGTTGCCGGTGGGTTCGTCGGCCAGCAGGATCCCGGGCTTGTTCACGACGGCGCGGGCGATGGCGACGCGCTGCTGCTCGCCACCGGAGAGCTCGTGCGGCATGCGGTGGTCTTTGCCCTCCAGGCCCACGGTCTTGAGCACTTCGGGCACCGTCTCGCGGATCACCGCCCGGCTGCGCCCGATCACCTGCATGGCGAACGCCACGTTGGCGAAGACTGTCTTGTTGGGCAGCAGCCGGAAATCCTGGAACACCACGCCGATGCCGCGGCGCAGTTTGGGCACGCGCCAGCTGGGAATGTTGGCCACGTTCTGGCCGGCGACGTAGACCGAGCCGCGGGTGGCGCGGTCTTCTTTCAATACCAGGCGGATGAACGTGGATTTCCCGGACCCGGACGAGCCGACCAGGAACGCGAAGTCGCCGCGGTCGATCTCCAGACTGATCTTGTCCAAGGCCGGACGAGAGTTCTGGTCGTAGATCTTCGTGACGTTATCGAATCGAATCATGACTACTTTGTGCCTCAGGCCGAGGACGAGGGCTTGTGCTTGGGGGAAGAAACCTCAGCCTCTCGACTATAGGCACGCAGTCTTGAGTTTATCCTGCAGCTTGTTCGGTGTGTCGTTTCACCCGACCGGCCCCTGGCCCGCGGCCCATCCCGCCGCCCGGCCGGCCATGGCGTCGCGCACCGCATTGGCCACCGCC
>NZ_JBNHGF010000355.1:0-2828 GCF_059091005.1 Arthrobacter sp. Y3223164 | reverse complement strand
GCCGGACCGCATGGCCCGCTTGCGCTGGGCGTTGGCGCCGGTGGAAGTGCCGCCG
Organism: Arthrobacter sp. Y3223164; assembly: GCF_059091005.1. Lineage (NCBI taxonomy): Bacteria > Bacillati > Actinomycetota > Actinomycetes > Micrococcales > Micrococcaceae > Arthrobacter > Arthrobacter sp. Y3223164. The sequence continues at coordinate 2,773 of NZ_JBNHGF010000355.1, read as the reverse complement.
CCGTGCTGCGGCAGGTTCGCTGCCTGCTGCTGGGCCCGCAACTGCGGATCGACCGGTGCGGCCACCTCGCCCACCAGTTTCACCAGCAGGTCCGAGGACGCGGTGACGCTTTCGAAGGCTACGTCCACGCCGGCCGCCTTCATCAGCTTGCCGACTTCCAGCCGTTGTTCCGGCAGCGCCAGGGTCACGACGGTGCCGTCGGAACCGGCGCGGGCGGTACGGCCGGAACGGTGCAGGTACGCCTTGTGTTCGGTGGGCGGATCCACGTGGATCACCAGTTCCACCTCGTCCACGTGCACGCCGCGGGCGGCCACGTCCGTGGCGACCAGCACGCGCACATGGCCGGAGGAGAACTCGGCGAGGTTGCGGTCGCGGGCGTTCTGCGACAGGTTGCCGTGCAGGTCCACCGCCGGGATGCCGGCGGCGGTGAGGGCCTTGGCCAGCTTCCGGGCGTGGTGCTTGGTGCGGGTGAACAGCACGCGGCGCCCGGCTCCGGCGGCCAGCCGGTTGAGCACCTGCTTCTTTTCGGAGGCATCGCGGGTTACGAGCACATGGTGTTCCATGGTGGTGACCGCGGCCTGCGGGTCGTCCACGGAGTGAGTCAGCGGGCTGGACAGGTAACGCTGCACCAGCTTGTCAACGCCGTTGTCCAGGGTCGCGGAGAACAGCATGCGCTGCCCGCCGGCCGGGGTGGTGTCCAGCAGCTTCTTCACCACGGGCAGGAAGCCCAGGTCGGCCATGTGGTCGGCCTCGTCCAGGACGGTGATTTCCACCGATTCCAGCGTGATGATCTTCTGCTTCATCAGGTCTTCGAGCCGGCCCGGGCAGGCAATCACGATGTCGACGCCGGCGCGCAGCGCCTTTTCCTGGCGTTGCTGCGAGACGCCGCCGTAGATCACCGTGGTGTTCAGGCCCAGCTCCGACGCCAGCGGCTCAATGGTGGCATTGAGCTGGGTGGCCAGCTCACGGGTCGGCGCCAAGACCAGGCCCAGCGGGCGTCCGGGTTTGCGGAAATGGGCGGCCTCGCGCTCGGCCAGCCTGGCGACCAGCGGCAGCGCGAACGCGAGCGTCTTGCCGGAGCCGGTGCGGCCGCGGCCCAGCACGTCCCGGCCGGCCAGCGTATCGGGCAGCGTCTCGGTCTGGATGGGGAACGGGGCGTCGATGCCATCGGCAGCGAGCTTCGAAGCAAGGGCCTTGGGCACGCCAAGGGCAACAAAAGTAGTCATAAGAAAGTGAGAATGTCTTCCGGTCAGTGTCCCCGCGGCAGGTTAGCCCAGGGTCGCCGAAGAAAAATCAGACAGTGCCAACCGCCCGGACCTGTCCGGTCACGTCGTTAGACGGAAAGCGGCGGCGCAATTGAAAGCGTTCATCGACGCAGGGAAACGCGTCAAAGTGCGCCTCCGAGTAGCACCAGTCTAGCAGCACGTCCGGGCCGCCCGCGCACGGGCGATACTCTGGTGGGGATGACCAGCGACTCCCCCACCCCTGATTTTCCCGCGAACGACGACGGTGCGCGCCTCGCGCAGCCCACCCACCTCGCCCGTCCGGTCAGCTTTGTGCGCCGCGGATCCCGGCTGCAGGGCCGCCGCCAGCAGGCCTGGGACGAATACGGCCCCAGGTTCGCCGTGGACCTCCCGCGCCACGGCGGCGACACCACCGTGGACCCGGACTATGTCTTCGACGCGGCGGCAGCCTTCGGACGCGAGGCACCCCTGATGGTGGAGATCGGATCCGGCCTCGGGGAGGCCGTCTGCCATGCGGCGGAGCAGCACCCGGAGTGGAACTTCCTGGCCCTGGAGGTCTACCGGCCGGGGCTGGCGCAGACCCTGCTGCGGATCGGCCAGCACGGCCTGTCCAACGTGCGGGTGGCGCAGGTCAACGCGCCTGACGCCCTCGCGAGCATGCTGCCCGAGTCCTCGGTCGCCGAGCTCTGGGTGTTCTTTCCCGACCCGTGGCACAAGACCCGCCACCACAAGCGGCGGCTGGTGCAGGAGAGCTTCGCGGACCTCGCCGCCCGCGTCCTGCAGCCGGGCGGAATTTGGCGCCTGGCCACCGACTGGTCCGACTACGCGATCCAGATGCGCCGGGTGGCCGACGCCTCGCCGGACTTTCGCAACCTGCATGCCGGCGAGCGCACCGGCAAGGACAGCCCGCTGACCCAGGTCTGGGAAAGCGGCGTGGAAGGCGTGGTGGGCGGCGCCCCGGTGCGCGAAGGCAAGATCCCGGTCAGTACCGGAAATGCCAGCACCGGTGAAGGCATGGATGAGCACGGCGGCTGGGCGCCCCGCTTCGACGGCCGGACCATGACCAGCTTCGAGCAGAAGGCCCACGACGCCGGGCGGATGATCTTCGACCTGGCCTACCGCCGGAACTGATCCCCGCCTGAGCTAAACCGCACTGGACCCCGCGGGCTCAGTCCGTAACCACTGCCGCCAGCGTTGTGTCCGCCCCGTTGCGCAGCTCCACCTGGACAATCTCGTCGGTGGCCATGGCGCAGGCTGCGGTGAGCGTGGCGCGGCCCGCCGGCGTCGCCTGCCAAGAGGCCACCTGGTAGGTGTAGCCGGTGTCTCCTGTCACCCAGAGGGTGAGTAGTCCGTCCCGCGGCAGCTGCTCCCCCGCTACCTGCATCTCGGTGCCCCACGCCTTGTGCACCAGCGCCAGCTCCAGCTGCAGGCCGCCGTCGGCGGTCATCACATAACTCTCCGTCGCCGGCGGCTGCTGCTGCTGGGTCAGCAACGGCCCGATGGCCGCCCCGGCGACCAGGCACACGCCC
>NZ_JBNHGF010000354.1:0-2835 GCF_059091005.1 Arthrobacter sp. Y3223164 | reverse complement strand
CCGGCCTCGGCCAGCCGCGCGGCGGCGGCGGACAGGGCGTCGGCCAGGTTCGTGGCGGGCACTGCCGGCTAGTTTTCCTCGCCCAGGGCGGCCAGCCGGTGTTCCTCGTCCGCCTGGATGGCTGACTGGATCACCGGTTCCAGTTCACCGTTCATCACCGCGTCCAGGTTGTAGGCCTTGTAGCCGGTGCGGTGGTCGGCAATCCGGTTTTCCGGGAAGTTGTACGTACGGATGCGCTCGGACCGGTCCATGGTGCGGATCTGCGACTTGCGCGTCTCGGAGTTCGCGGCGTCGATCTGCTCCTGCTGGTGGGCCAGCAGCCGCGCCCGGAGCACGCGCATGCCGGCCTCGCGGTTCTGCAGCTGGGACTTCTCGTTCTGCATCGCGACCACGATGCCGGTGGGCAGGTGGGTGATGCGCACCGCCGAGTCGGTGGTGTTCACCGACTGGCCGCCCGGACCCGAGGAACGGTAAACGTCGATCTTCAGGTCGTTCTGATGGATATCCACTTCTTCCGGCTCGTCCACTTCCGGAAGCACCAGGACGCCTGCGGCGGAGGTGTGGATGCGGCCCTGCGATTCGGTCACCGGGACGCGTTGGACGCGGTGCACGCCGCCCTCGAACTTGAGCCTGGCCCAGACGCCTTCGGACGGGTCGTTGGAGTTGCCCTTGATGGCCATCTGGACGTCCTTGTAGCCGCCCAGGTCGGACTCGGTCGCGGAGATGATCTCGGTTTTCCAGCCGCGGGATTCGGCGTAGCGCATGTACATCCGGAGCAGGTCGCCGGCGAACAGTGCCGCCTCGTCGCCGCCTTCGCCGCCCTTGACCTCGATGATCACGTTGCGCGCGTCGTCCGGATCGCGCGGGATCAGCAGGCGGCGCAGCCGTTCCTGGGCGATTTCGAGTTCGGCTTCGAGTCCGGGCACCTCGGCTGCCAGTTCGGGATCCTCGTCGGCGAGCTCGCGTGTCGCTTCGAGGTCGTCCGCCAGGTGCGACCAGCGCTTGTACGCCTCGACGATGCCGTTCAGCTCCGCCGACCGCCGCCCCAGCTTCCGGGCCCGGGCCTGGTCGGAATAGACGGCAGGGTCGCTCAATTCCTTCTGGAGCTCGGCGTGCTCGTCAAGAAGCCCCTGAACGGACTCAAACATCTTCAAACCTCTTTCGACTCACAACAAGTCTAAATAGCAACGAAAGGAACGGCAGGTAAGGCGCCTTAAACGACAAGCCGCTCAGAATCTTTCTCCGGCCCGGGAGTGGCATCGGGCCTGCCGTAGCGCGGAGGCTCGAGTCCGTAGGACGAGAGCCTCCGCGCGAAGGGGCGGGGCCGGAGAAAATTCTGAGCGGTAACCCAGCTACTTGTCGTTTTCGGCCTTCGAGCCGAGCGTCGTCTTCTGGACCTGCATCAGGAACTCTACGTTGGACTGCGTCTCCCGGATCTTGCCGGTAAGCAGTTCCAGCGCCTGCTGGGTGTCCAGACCGGAGAGGACGCGGCGCAGGCGCCACATGATCTTGACCTCTTCGGGCGAGAGCAGGTTCTCCTCGCGGCGGGTGCCGGAGGCGTTGACGTCGACGGCCGGGAAGATGCGCTTGTCCGCCAGCGAGCGGGACAGCCGCAGTTCCATGTTGCCGGTGCCCTTGAACTCCTCGAAGATGACCTCGTCCATCTTGGACCCGGTCTCCACCAGTGCGGTGGCGAGGATGGTCAGGGAGCCGCCGTTTTCGATGTTCCGGGCGGCGCCGAAGAAACGCTTCGGCGGGTACAGCGCCGAGGAGTCCACGCCGCCGGAGAGGATGCGGCCCGAGGCCGGGGCGGCCAGGTTGTAGGCGCGGCCCAGGCGGGTCATCGAGTCCAGCAGGACGACCACGTCCATGCCCATCTCCACCAGCCGCTTGGCGCGCTCGATGGCCAGTTCGGCCACCGTGGTGTGGTCGTCGGCGGGACGGTCGAAGGTCGAGGCGATGACCTCGCCCTTGACCGTGCGCTGCATGTCCGTGACTTCTTCGGGCCGCTCATCGACCAGCACCATCATGAGGTGGACCTCGGGATTGTTGGTGGTGATCGCGTTGGCAATGGACTGCAGGATCAACGTCTTGCCGGCCTTCGGCGGGGAGACGATCAGGCCGCGCTGGCCCTTGCCGATCGGAGCCACCAGGTCGATGACGCGGGGGCCGATCTTCTTCGGCTCGGTCTCCAGGCGCAGCCGCTCGGACGGGTACAGCGGGACCAGCTTGGTGAAGTCCACGCGGTCCTTGTTCTCCTCCACCGGCTTGCCGTTGACGGAGGTGAGCTTGACCAGTGCGTTGAACTTCTGCCGGTTGCCCTGGCCGCCGGAATCGCCGTCACGCGGGGCGCGGATGGCGCCGACGACGGCGTCGCCCTTGCGCAGGTTGTGCTTCTTGACCTGGGCCAGCGAGACGTAGACGTCGTTCGGTCCGGGCAGGTAGCCGGAGGTGCGCACGAAGGCGTAGTTCTCCAGCACGTCCAGTATGCCGGCAACGGGCAGCAGCACGTCGTCGTCGGAAATCTCGGTGTCGTCGACCTCGGGTCCGCGGTCGCGGCCGCGGCGACGCTCGTTGCGGTCGCGGTAGCGGGTGTTGTTGCTGTCGTTGTCGCGGCGGTTGCGGCGATTGCGGTTGCGGCCGCGGCCGCCTTCGTCGCCGTCATCCTGGCGGGTATCGCGGGTGTCGCGCTCCCGGGTGTCGCGGGAATCGCGGTTGTCCCGGGTGTCGCGGGAATCGCGGTTGTCCCGGGTGTCGCGGTCGGCGTCGCTGCGGTTGCGGTTGCGGCTGCGGCGGTCGGACTGGCCGTCTCCGCGGCCGGACTGCTGCTGCTGG
>NZ_JBNHGF010000353.1:0-2847 GCF_059091005.1 Arthrobacter sp. Y3223164 | reverse complement strand
ATCGGGCCGGCTGCTGCACGGCTGCAACGGCGGCGCCGGCGAAGTGGGCACCCTGGAACTGGTGGACGGGGTGGGCAGCCAGGACGGCATCGCGCGGCTGGCCCGCTACTGGGGCAACGAGGCCCTGGCCTCCGGCAGGCCCACCTTGATCCGCGAACTGGTGGGGCCGGGCACCACGCGCGTGTCGGCCCGTTTCGTCTTCGAGGCCGCGGCCCGGGGAGACGCGGTGGCACAGGAAATCCTGGAGCGCATCGGCCAACGGATGGCCCGCGTGGTCGCGATACTGGGCACCTTCCTCAACCCGGAACTCGTGGTGATCGGCGGTGCGGTGGCCGCCTCGGCGTCGGCCCTGCTGCCCACCATCAACCGGGAACTCCCCAAGCTCACCGCGACGCCGCCGCGGGTGGCGGTCTCCGGGTTCGGCGATGCGATTGTGGCCACCGGAGCCGTGCGGCTGGCCCTGGATTACGTGGAGGAGCACGCCATGGAACTTGTCCCGGCCGGCATGGCGGCGAGCTAGGGGCGATTCGTAGGAGACTTCCCCCAAGCTGGCGGAAACGACGGCCTCCCGCGTGCCGCCGCCGGTCAGGTGAGGACGTTTATGGGCGCGCCGTCGAGGTAGGCCAGGATGTCCTCGAGCATCTGCGTGTACCCCCGCCTGTGGGCCTCCTCGGTGACGAAGCCGACGTGCGGGCTGAGGATCAGGTTAGGCACGTCGAGCAGCGGGCTGTCCTGCGGCAGCGGCTCCACGTCGTAGACGTCGAGCGCGGCGCCGGCGATCCGCCGTCCCGCCAGCGCAGCCACCAAGGCGTCCTCGTCCACCAGCGGTCCGCGCGAGGTGTTGACCAGCCGGCCGCCGGAACCCAGGAGGTCCAGCTCGGCGGCGCCGACAATCCCGCGGGTGGACTCCGCCAGCCTCAGGTGGACGCTGACGATGTCCGAGCGCCGGAACAGATCCTGCTTGGACACCCACTCCGCCCCGTGGCCGGCGGCGCGTTCCCGGGTCAGGTGCGGGCTCCACGCCAGTACGTCCATCCCGAACGCCTGCGCGTAGCGGGCCATCAGCTGCCCCAGCCTGCCCAGGCCCAGCAGCCCGAGGGTGGACCCGGCCAGGTCGACCCCCATCCGGGCCTGCCAGATCCCGGCCCGCACATCCCTGTCGTTCTGCGGGATTTCCCGGGCCACAGCCATCACCAGCGCCCAGGCCAGCTCGGCCGGAGCCTGCGTCGTTTTCTGTGTCCCGCACACGGTCACCCCGCGGGCGCGCGCGGCGTCCAGGTCGATCGATGCGTTGTGCATGCCGGTAGTGGTCACCAACTCCAAGCCGGGCAGCAGGTCCATCAGTTCGGCGGTGATGGGTGTCCGCTCGCGCATGGTGACCACCACCTGCGACCCTTCCAAGCGCTCGGCGAGAACGCCGACGTCGTCACAATGGTCCGTGAAACGCTCGACGGCGGTGCCCGCCGGCAACTGCTCCCACTGGGCGCTGCCCAGTGCGACGTCCTGGTAGTCATCGAGGATGGCGATCTTCACGATGCCAGCGTATCCGCACAGGGCCCCCGGGAGAGCCGGGGAGCCCCTGCTTCGCGGGCGCGGTGCCGGGTGCTTTGAGCTGCGCAGCCGGGCAAGCTCCGGATCAGCGCAGTTACGCCCGGGCGTTAACGCAGCAGGCAGGGCCCGGAACGGATCCGGGCCCTGCCTTTGGGTGTCGCGTGGGTTAGTTGGCCGGCAGCACGAAGGCCGAGTCAACCGTGATGGTGACCTTGTCGCCCACCAGCACGCCGCCAGCTTCCAGGGCGGCGTTCCAGGTGATGCCGAATTCCTTGCGGGAGATCTGCGTGGTGGCAGAGAAGCCGGCGCGGGTGGCGCCGAACGGGTCAACCGCCATGCCGCCGAATTCGACGTCGAAGACCACCGGCTTGGTGGTGTCCTTGATGGTCAGCTCGCCGGCCAGCCGGAACTCTTCGGGAGTGCCTTCGACGCTGGTGGCCTTGAAGGTCATCTCCGGGTACTGCTCCACGTTGAAGAAGTCTTCACCCTTGACGTGGGCGTCGCGGTTGTCATCGTTGGAGTCGAACGAGGCGGTCTTCACGACGGCTTCGACGGAGGAAGTGGCCAGGCTGTCGCCGACCACGAGGGTGGCGTCGGCGTCGGTGAATTGGCCGCGCACCTTGCTGATGCCGGCGTGGCGGACGGAGAAGCCGACCTCGGTGTGGGACTGGTCGAGATTCCAGGTTCCGGGGGTGAGCTGTACGGCCATTTGGTGCCTCCTGGTTGAAGTTAGGATGTGAAGCCCGGGTGAACTTCATGCTTATGCATCTACCGTAGCAGCTGATAGTTGAAGCGTCAACTAATGGCCGGTGAACGGCAGGCAACATTGTTTCGCCCGGCGCGGGAGGCCGCCCTGCCAACACCCACGGTGGTTGTCCTGCGCCCTGCTTCGGGTAGATGATCGGAGCAGGGCACGATGCCACCCGTTCGGAGACATCCGGCCCGTCATCGAGCGAAGGACACGGCATGGCAGCACCGCCAGCCACGAAGGCCACGCTGACCGGGCGGTCGCCGGCCATGCTGGCGGGCGTCGCGTCCGCGGCCGCACTCTTTGGCACGGCTGAACTGGCGGCAGCTTTTTTCGGCCCGGCCGCCTCCCCCTTCGGCTCGGTGGGCGCCGCCGTCGTGGAACTCTCCCCGACCTGGCTGACCGAATTCGCCATTTCGACTTTCGGGACGGCGGACAAACTCGTGCTGTTCATTGCGATGGCGATCGTTGCGGTGCTGATCGCCGCCGCGGCCGGCCTGCTCGCAGCCCGGCGCTGGACCGCGCGCCGGAGCGCAAACCACAGAACA
>NZ_JBNHGF010000352.1:0-2874 GCF_059091005.1 Arthrobacter sp. Y3223164 | reverse complement strand
AACGATCGGCCCGGCACCTAGCCGCCCGCCACCGGCGCCCCGCAGGATGAACCGCCCGCACGACGAACGGGCGCCCCGTGCGAGGCCCCGCGCCATGAACGCACCATAAACGGGAAGGGATCCGCCGTCGCAGACGGCGGATCCCTTCCCGCGTGGCGTTGCTCCGGCCGCGGCCGCCGGGGGCCTATTCCCCTGACGTGCCGTAGATGCCGGCCATCCAGGACTCCACGTCCTCGGGCTTGCGCGGCAGGGCCGCCGACAGGTTCACCGGGCCGTCGGCGGTCATCAGGATGTCGTCCTCGATCCGCACCCCGATGCCGCGGTATTCGGCCGGAACGGCCAGGTCTTCGTCCTTGAAATAGAGTCCGGGCTCGATCGTGAACACCATGCCCGGGGTGAGCACGCCGTCCAGGTACAGCTCGCGCTTCGCCTGCGCACAGTCATGGACGTCCAGGCCAAGGTGATGGCTGGTGCCGTGCGGCATCCAGCGCCGGTGGTGCTGGCCCTCGGGGGAGAGCGCCTCGGCCAGGGGAACCGGCAACAGGCCCCACTCGTCCAGCCGCTCGGCGAGCACGGTCACGGCGGCGGTGTGAACGTCACGGAACTTCACGCCCGGCTGCGCGGCGGCAAAACCGGCGTCGGCGGCATCGAGTACCGCCTGGTAGATCCTGCGCTGGACCTCGGTGAACGTGCCGTTGACCGGCAGCGTGCGGGTCACGTCCGCGGTGTACAGGGAGTCGGCTTCCACGCCTGCGTCCAGCAGCAGCAGGTCTCCGGCCTTCACCTGCCCGTTGTTGCGGATCCAGTGCAGGATGGTTGCGTTGTTGCCGCTGGCGGCGATGGTGTCGTAGCCCAGGTCGTTGCCTTCTTCGCGTGCCCGGGCAAAAAACGCGCCCTCCACCACGCGTTCGCCCCGCTCGTGCGTCAGCGCGCGAGGCAGCACCTTGACCACCTCGTGGAAGCCGTTCACCGTGGCCTCCACGGCCTTCTTCATCTCCTGGACTTCCCACTCGTCCTTGAGCAGGCGCAGTTCGGACAGCGCTTCGGAGAGCTTGCCGTCGAGCCGGTCTGATTCCTCCAGGTCCACGCCGGTGTTGATCCGGGAGGTGTCCACGAGGGCGTCCACGTTCAGGTCGACCTCACGCAGCAGCCGGATGCGCATGCCGCCCACGTGGACGACGCCGGCATCCTTGGTGATGGCGACCTCGAGTTCGCCCAGGTCGGCGGTGGGCAGGCCCAACCGGCGGCTCAGCTCCTCCAGCGTGGGCCGGGGACCGATCCAGAACTCGCCGTACCGCGCGTTGGCGTAGAACTCGGCGGATTCCCGGCCGGACATGGGGCGGAAGTACAGCGTGGCCCGGTGGTGGCCGCCGTCGTCTCCAGATCCCGCTTCGGTGGGTTCCATGACCAGCACGGCGTCCGGCTCATGGTCCAGGCCCAGGCCCGTGAGGTGGGCGAAGCCCGAATGCGGGCGAAAGCGGTAGTCGGTGTCATTGGAGCGGACCTTCAGCGGGCCGGCCGGAATGACCAGGCGTTCGCCGTGGAAGTGCTCCGAGAGAGCCCGACGGCGGCGCGCGGCGTAGGGTGCGACGGCTTCCTGCTCCGGTGCGGACGAGCCGGCCGGAGCCCAATGGCTGCCCATGAACTCCTTGAAGGCATCCGATTCCGGGCGCTGGGAACGGTTGTTGACGCGGTCTTCCAGCGGCTGCTCCCCGGCAGGCTGCTGTGAGGCGTCCTCATTCTGGTAAGTACTCACCGGTCCATCGTCTCACCGGCCCAAGGCGCTGCCAACATCGGCGCCCGGCAGGGGCTCCTGGCGTAAATTAGTTCTGTGATGATCGACCTGCACGCGCATTCCACGGTTTCCGACGGCACCGAACCGCCCGCCGAGGTGGTGCGTGCCGCCGCAGCCGCCGGTCTTGACGTCGTGGCGCTGACCGACCACGACTCCACTGCCGGCTGGGAAGCGGCACGAACCGCCGCCGTCGAGGCAGGCCTGGGGTTTGTGCCCGGCATGGAGGTCACGTGCCGGACCGTGGAGGGCATCAGCGTGCATGTGCTCTCCTATCTCCACGATCCAGCACACCCCGGCCTGCTGGCCGAAATCAACAAGGCCCGCGACGCGCGGAGGACCCGGGCCGAACGGATGGTGGAACTGCTCGCCGAGGACTTCCCCATCTCGTGGGCAGAGGTCACGGCCCGGGCCGGGCACGGGGCGACCATCGGCCGGCCGCACATCGCCGACGCATTGGTGGCGGCGGGGATCGTGTCTGACCGCAGCGAGGCCTTCGCCCGGATCCTGACTGCCCACTCGCGCTACTACGTGTCGCACTACGCGCCCGACCCGGCCACCGCCGTCGCCCTGGTGCGCGAGGCGGGGGGAGTGCCGGTCTTTGCCCATCCTGTGGCCAGCAGCAGGGGCCGGGTGGTCGGCGATGCCGTCGTCCGCGAGATGCTCGACGCGGGGCTGGCCGGGGTGGAGATCGATCACCGGGACAACCCGGAAGAGGGCAGGGAACAGCTGCGCCGGCTTGCCGCCAAGCACGATCTGATAGTCACCGGTTCCAGCGATTACCACGGCGCGGGCAAGCCGAACCGGCTGGGCGAAAACACCACCGACCCGGCCATGCTGGACCGCATCCTCGCCGCCGGGACGGGCGCTGCGGCGCACCTTCCCGGCCGCATCGCCCGGTGACGCTTTACGTCCTCGTCTGGCCGGTCATTGTGGCCGCGACCCTGTGCGTCTTTGCCCGCGGCTTCTTCAAGGAGTGGGCTCAGGCGCGCCGGGAGGGCCGCGGCATCATCTAGCCGCCGCCCCGGGACACCACAACGACGGCGGGGCGCGGGCCGGTTCCAGGAACCGGTCCGCGCCCC
>NZ_JBNHGF010000351.1:0-2874 GCF_059091005.1 Arthrobacter sp. Y3223164 | reverse complement strand
GGCGGCCCGCCTTGAACGCCCGCGCCCAGTTGGCGGCACGCGTCCGCCGGGGCGTGCGGGGCCAGGTCCCGGTTTGCCAAGCCCACAGAAAGCAGATCAGCAGCATCTGCATATTCCTGCCGCGCGCGGCCAACGGGCCGGGAGTCCGATGGCAGGGACTGAAGATGCAGCACAGCCCTTCCTTCGACCGCCGCCATCTCACGGTGAACTGCCGCCAGGAAGGCGGCCAGTCCCGACCCCAGCGACGCACAGACTGCCGCGAGGATCTCAGAGGAGGCCTCCTTACGGCCGCGTTCGATCTCCGAGAGGTACTGGAGTGACACGCCGGCCCGGCTGGCGACGTCGTCGAGGGTGCGCCGCTGGCGACGACGCTCCCTGCGCAGCACCGCCCCATAGACGTCGCGGAGCAAAGGCGGAGGCGCTGAACTTGGACCGCGATGAAGCTTCTGAAGTTCGAGCACGGCGGAACTCCCTTCTGGCTGCTTCCATCGTAGGAAGCGGCGCCGTCGGCGTCAGCAGGGTCTGCTCAGGGCAGAAAGCTTCCCCGTCTGCGTCGGGTCCAACCGCGCGCCCGTCAGGAACCGGCCACGCAGGCCCCGGGGTGCCTTTGCCTTCGGCGCGGCGGCGTGTCCGGCAATTTCAGTCGATCGGCCGCGCGGACCCTTGTAGGGTGGCGGCATGGCACCTCTACGACCTATCGGTTATTGGCTGAAGCTCGTTGACCGGCTGCTCGACGAGCAGTTCATCGAGACCATGGAGGAACACGGCATCACCCGCCGGCAGTGGCAGATGATGAACCTGCTCGCGGACAAGCCATCCACCGCCGACGAGCTCGCGGAAGCCCTAGGGCCTTTCATTCCGGAGGAAGAGGGCGAAGGGCCCCAGGAACCGGTCGAAGAACTTGTGGAAAGCGGCTGGGTCAGCGCCGAGAACGGCCACTATGCGCTGACCGACACCGGGCGGGCCAGCCTGGCCTCCCTCGGTGAGGTGGTCGATCGCACGCGCGCCCGCATGGCGGACGGCATCAGCGAGGAAGAGTACACGGCCACCCTCGACGTGCTGGAGCGGATTGCCCGCAACCTGGGCTGGGAGGGCTAGGCACGACGGCGGCCCATCGCCGTCGTCGTCTCAGCGGAAGTTGGACTCTCCCAGGTAGGGTGCCAGGATCGATCGCTGGCGCTCATTCAGGCGCAGCAGCCGCCCTGTATCCGTGTGGAAGAACGCGAGCGTGGTTTCGGCCAGCACGCACTGCTCGGCGGTTACCGGGTCCATGATCCGGTAGGCGATGGTCAGGCTGGCGCCCTTGATCGCACTGATCCAGACCTCCACGTGGGCCGGGATGTTGCGGTAACTGAGCGGCCGGACGTACTTCACCCGGTGCTCCGCCACCAAAGCCTGGGTGGATTCGGGCAGGTCGGAGAAGACCGGCAAATCCACCTCGAGCCCGGGACCGCCGGTGCCGGCCGGAGGCCCGAACGCGTGGATGCGTGCTTCCTCCAAAATGCGCAGGATTTCCACGTTGTTGATGTGCCCGTAGGCATCCATGTCTCCCCAACGCATCGGCACGTTGCAGGTGAGGCGCTGGGCGGAAGGTGTCTGAGTCATCGCCCGATTCACTTTACCGGCCGTTTAGGCTGGGGAAACCGTTTGGCATTCCGCATGGTGAACCCTATAGTGGGAGGGCGCCACAGGGTGTGACGCGCAACACAGGTTTCGTGATGAACACATACAAAACAGAAGATACAGCCAGCAGCACTGTGGGATTCGACGTTTGGGTGGACGTCGAACTGCACGTAGATACCGAGTTGGGACTCATCCAGTTCTGCCTCGAGGGGGAACGCGTTCTGGGGTGGTCCGGCGATATTGACGCCATCGCCGCAGCTGCCGCGGATTCCGGCGGCGCCGCCCAGTGGTGCGAAAAATACTCCAAACTCCTGGTGCCGAGTTCACACAAGGGGGCGGGCAACCGCTTCTTCACCGTGGCCCGCATGGACCAGGACAACGACGACGACCGGGACCGGCCGGCGGCCTGACGTCTGGCATGTGACGTAAGGCGGCGCCGCGCCTACCGCGGACTTGGTTACCATGAAGCCGTGCCTACCTCTTCGCCCTCGCCCAGCCCGGAACGCGGCAAACTCGCCGACAAACTGCTCCGCGGCGGCACCGAGCCCGACCCGCGGTTCACGCTGGCCAACGAGCGTACCTTCCTGGCGTGGATCCGCACCTCGCTGGCACTCCTGGCCGGCGGCATCGCGGTGGAGGTCTTCACCGGCGGCGTCTTCGTCCCGGAAATCCGCAAGACCATCGCCATCATCCTCCTGGTCCTGGCCATGGCGATCGGCGGCGGCTCGTTCTTCCGCTGGCTCAACGTCGAGCGGGCCATGCGCCACAAGACTCCCCTGCCGCTGCCGCTGATAGCCCCGATCCTGGCGGTAGGCGGCGGTGTGGTGGCGGCCTTGCTGGTGGTCTTCGTCGTCCTGCGGCCGTCCTGATGCGACGCGCCCGCGCCGTGCCGGAGCCGGAACATCACGACGCCGGCCTGCAGCCCGAACGCACGTCCCTGGCCTGGAGCCGGACCACCCTGGCCATGATCGTGGCGACAGCCATGTTCCTGCGCTGGATGCCGGAATACGGCTGGTTCACCGGGACTCTGGTCGCCGTGGCGCTGTGCACGGCGTTCGGCATCTACATCACGCAGAAACTCCGGTACCGCCGGGCGGTCTCCGGCGTGGCCGACGAGAGGATCCACGCCGACGCCGCCGCTGCCGCCTGGGTTGCCGGCAGCGTGGTGGTGCTCGGCGCGCTCGGGATCTACGCCGTCCTGGCCCTGGACTGAACAACGACGACGGCGCCCCCGTGCTCGCGCGGCGTGAT
>NZ_JBNHGF010000350.1:0-2876 GCF_059091005.1 Arthrobacter sp. Y3223164 | reverse complement strand
GCGGGCGGGGCCCCGGAGCATTGGCGGCGGCCGGGCCCGAGCGCTGCTCAGCGCCCGACCGGAGCATTGCCAGCACGGGATGGCGGTGGCAGTGTGATCCCATGGCCATCGAGGTGCGTCCGGCAACGGTCTTCGGCGATGTGAAAGCCATGCTGGGGCCAAAGCGCGCCGATGCGAACGTCTGCTGGTGCCTCAGCTACCGCCTTCCGTCGAAAGACAACGCCTCGTTGCGGGGCCAGGATCGAGGTGCCCTCGTCGAGCGCTTGTGCGGGCAGGACCCGCCGCCGGGGGTGCTCGCCTACGACGGCGACGAGGTGGTCGGCTGGGCCGCCGTGCATCCCCGGGCGGACACGGCGTTCGCGCGCAACCGAAAGATCCCGCACGTGGACGACGTCGATGTGTGGTCGGCGTGGTGCATCCGGGTGCGGCCGGGGCATCGCGGCAAGGGGATCTCGCATCATCTGCTCGCGGGCGCCGTCGACCTGGCGCGCCGGCATGGTGCCCCCGCCGTTGAGGGCTACCCCGTCGACAACGAGGGCCAGAAGGTCGACCTGACCATGGCCTACGTCGGCACGCGAAAGCTCTTCGAACAGGCCGGCTTCATGAAGGCGGCAGACACCGACGCGGTGGTAAACGGCTTCCCGCGGGTGCTCATGCGGCTGGAACTGGGCTGACGCACGCCTTTCCGACGCCGCTCCCCGACGCCTTTCGCAACTGCATTTCGCCGCTCCCCCACTCCTTTCCGACGCCGTGCCCCGCTCGCCGCCGCCACTCCCCTTACCGGTTGGCGCTGAGGCGCTGCAGCAGGGCGCGGGACTGCACGGGGCCGTAGGGCAGGATCGGGATGGCCTTGGTGGAGTCTGCGGGAGTGTCGCGGCTGGCCTGTTCCCCCATCCGGACGGCCAGGGTCATGGTCTCGCACATGTTCTTCACGTAGGCGTCGCTGACGGTCTGGCCGTGGCCGGGCACCAGCACGTCGTACTCGTGCCGCAGCCCGGAGATCCGGCGCAGCGCTTCCACCCAGTCGCGCGGGTAGGAATCTTCGAAGGCGGGCGGGGCGCCCTGCTCCACCAGATCGCCGGCAAAAAGCGTGGTGGGCGAACCGACCAGCAGGTCACCGTCGGTGTGGCCGCGGCCCAGATGGAAGAGCTTGACGCTGACCTCGCCCAGGTCGACGGTGGTTTCCGTGTCCACCAGCTTGTTGGGCATCTTGATCCCGGTATGCTCCCCGTCGCCGGCCGCCATTTCGGGTTCCGTTTCCCCGACTGCCTCGCGCTGGAGAACGCCGTTCTCTGCGACGTCGTGCGCGCAATTGCGGTGGGCGTAAAAGTCCTGCACGCCCTGGGCCGCGAAGTAGGCGTTGCCAAAGACGTGGTCAAAGTGGAAATGCGTGTTCACGACGACGAGCGGCAGCTTGGTCAGCGCGCGTACGGCCGCGTAGATCCGCCGTGCCTGCCGCGGCCCGGCACCGGTATCCACCACCAAGGCCTTGTTCCTGCCGACGACCAGCCCGGAGTTCAACAGATACTCCCGGGTCTTGATCACGTAATTGCCGGGTGCCACCTGCACGCATTCCGCGGGCTCCCCGGGCATGTCCCCCGGCCCTCCGGCCTTGTCCTCTGATCGGGCGGCATCGCTCATCCGGGTAGTCACCCTCCGTCGCGTCGAACACCGGCCGCGCGGACGGCGCAGCCTGATCCTGCCACGGTACCGTGCCGACCACTCCGGCACACCCAACCACCAGACCGCGGCCGACTGGCTGCGGCCTCCTGGCGAGCGTCCCGCGCTAGAGATCGTGAACGGAGCGAAGCACCTCGCGCACCTCGCCGAACGGCACGGAGTCGTCGACGTAGGCCTGCACATGCTTGGAGCCCATGCCACGGACCATCACGCCGTGTTCCCCCTCGGCAGCCGACTCGAGGAACACCGGCCGCAGCGCCTCGGCATGGTGTGCAGACAGGCGGGAGAGGTACTTTTTGTACGCCTCTGGCAGAGTGACCATGCCCTAAGGGTAGCGCCGGCGGGACGGGCCAGCTAGGGATAATTTCGGGCTGCCGCCGGCCGATCGGGCGCCGGCCGGCGGGGAGCTGCTACAGGTCGGCGAGGACGCTGCCGGGGTTTTCGATCGCGTCCGCCACGTAGCGCAGGAAACCGCCCGCGATGCCGCCGTCGCAGACGCGGTGGTCGAAGGCCAGCACCAGTTCGGTCACCTTTCGGACCGCCAGCTGCCCGTCCACCACCCACGGCTTGTCGATGATCCGGCCGACGCCGAGGATCGCCACCTCGGGGTAGTTGATGATGGCGGCGCTGCCATCCACGCCGAACACGCCGTAGTTGTTCAGGGTGAAGGTGCCGCTGGTCAGCTCGGCCGGCGTGGCCTTGCCGTCGCGGGCGACGGCGGTGAGCCGCCTGATCTCGGTATCCAGCTGCCGGGCGCTGAGCCTGTCGGCGTTGCGTACGCTGGGCACCATCAGACCGCGGTCGGTCTGAGCGGCGAAGCCGAGGTTCACGCCGTCGAAGCCGACGATCTCCTCGCCCTCCACCCGGGTGTTCAACTCCGGATATTTGGCCAGGCCGGCCAGCACGAACCGCGCGATGAAGGCCAGCAGCCCCGGGGTGTTCTCCGGGTCGCGGCGCTTGAGGTCGGCGCGCATCTGCAGCAGGGCGGTGGCGTCCACGTCCACCCAGACGGTGGCCTCGGGGATTTCGCTGCGGCTGCGCGACATCGCCTGAGCCACGGTCTTCCGCACGCCCTTCATCGGGGTGCGGGTGGCGATGCCCAGACCGGTACGGGCGTCGATGCCGGCTGCACCCGCCGTGCGACCCTCCGTCGGGGCTCCGGCCAGGCCGGAGGCGGGGGCCGCTGCTCCGGCCAT
>NZ_JBNHGF010000349.1:0-2888 GCF_059091005.1 Arthrobacter sp. Y3223164 | reverse complement strand
GGGCAGCTCGAAAGCCCCCGGCACCCGGACCAGGGCCGGTTCCCCGATGCCCGCCTCGGTTGCCGCCCGCAGCGCGCCGTCGACCAGCCCGTCCATGATCTCGGTGTGCCAACTGGCGGCGACTATGGCGAGCTTTAGCGCGCCGGTCTCCGCCTGCAGGCCGGTGATGTCGATGGTGGGTGCTCCGTGTCCGCTCATGTTCTTCCTTCGTGAAACTCTCGTCGGTGGTTGTTGGTGGGTGCTTGCCTGGCGCAGGCGTCAGCTCTGCTGCACGGGCGTTGTCTGCAGGACGGCCAGCCGGTGGTCCATGCGGTCCCGCTTGGTCTCCAGGTAGCGGCGGTTCTGCTCCCGGAAGGGAACCTCCGCGGCCACCATCTCGACCACATCGATGCCCAGCGCCGCCAGCATGCTGCTCTTGGCCGGATTGTTGCTCAGCAGCCGGATGGCGCCGATGCCCATCGCCCGCAGGATGGCGGCGGCGGCGGAGTAGTCCCGCGCGTCCACGGGCAGGCCCAGCTGCTCGTTGGCCTCCACCGTATCGGCGCCGGCTTCCTGCAGCGCGTAGGCCCGCATCTTGTTGGCCAGCCCGATGCCGCGCCCCTCCTGGCCGCGCAGGTACAGGACCGTCCCGCCGTGCTCTCCGATCATGGCCAGCGCCTGCTCCAATTGCTCGCCGCAGTCGCAGCGGTAGGAGGCGAACACGTCGCCGGTCAGGCATTCGGAGTGCAGCCGGACCAGAGGTTCGGCCGCCGGACTGACCTGCGAGGTGATGCTCAGGTGCTCCACGCCGGTGGCGGCATCGGTCCACGCCTGGGCGGTGAAGCTGCCGAAGGCCGTGGGCAGCTGGACCGCGGGCCCGCCCTCGACCGTGGCGGCCGGAGTCTTTTCGCGGATGTCCTTACCGTCCATGGTTCGCCGCCTTCGGCAGGCCGGCGGTGTCCGCGTTCCCGGCCAGGTGGTTCGCGAGGTCCTCGATCGAAACCAGCGGGCAGCCGTGCTCGTCGGCAAAGGCGCGCAGCGCCGGCAGGCGCATCATGTCCCCTTCATCGTGCACCAGTTCCGCGATGACGCCCACCGGCGCACGCCCGCCCAGCCGGCACAGGTCCACGGCGGCTTCGGTGTGTCCGCGCCGCGCGAGCACGCCGCCGTCGACCGCCCGCAGCGGGAAGACATGCCCGGGCCGGGTCAGGTCGGCGGCAGTGCTGTCCGCCGCCGCCAGCACCACGGCGGTGCGCGCACGGTCGGCGGAACTGATGCCGGTGGTCACGCCGTCGGCCGCGTCGCAGGAAACCGTGTAGGCCGTTCCCTTGGCATCCTGGTTGACTTCGACCATGGGCGGCAGCCCCAGTTCGTCGGCTCGCGCCGCCGGCAGTGGCACGCAGATGACGCCCGAGGTATAGCGGATGGTCCAGCCCATCAGTTCGGGGGTCGCGGCGTCGGCGGCAAAGATGATGTCGCCTTCGTTTTCCCGGTCCTCGTCATCAACGACGACGACGGGGCGGCCGGCGGCGACCGCCGCCACAGCGGCTTCGATCGTGTCGAGCGCGATCCGCGGCTCCACCGCGGCGCTCATGCCCTGGCTCCGGTGGTGAAGGCCAGGAGCCGTTCGGCGTACTTGGCGAGGACGTCCACTTCCAGGTTGACGCTGTCGCCGGGCTGTTTCGCGCCCAGGCCGGTGTCGGCCAGCGTGGTGGGAATCAGGCCGACTTCGAAGAACTGCGTCGCGGCACCGGCATCGCTGACGTTCGTGACCGTCAGCGAGACGCCGTCGACGGCGATGGAGCCCTTCTCCGCGATGTAACGGGCCAGCTCCACGGGAACGGTGAAGCGCAGCCGCTCCCAGTCGCCCAGGTCCTCGCGTTCGGCCAGCGTGCCGACACCGTCCACGTGCCCCTGAACCACATGTCCGTCCAGCCGTCCGCCGGCCGGGACGCAGCGTTCCAGGTTGACCGGCTGCCCCGGACGGAGCGAACCGGTGGTGGTGCGTGTGAGGGTCTCCCCCATCACGTCCACGCTGACCCGGCTGCCGTCCAGCGCGACTGCGGTCAGGCACACGCCGTTGACGGCGATCGATCCGCCGAGCCCGAGCCCGGCAGCCGTTTCGGGGGCGGTGAAGGTCAGCACTGCGCTGTCAGTGGCCGGACTCAGGTCCAGCGATTCAACGCGCCCTTGTTCCGCGATGATTCCGGTAAACATTCATTTGCCTTTCTGAGTGCCGTGGGACGGCAGGGGTTCCAGGTGCAGGCGCAGGTCCGCGCCCAGGATTCGGGTGCTGCCGCCGGCCGTGTCCCAACGCCAGCGGCCGGCCTCGGACAGCGTCCCGATGCCGAGGTCGGCCACCGCACGGGTGCCGGCGCCGAGCATCAGGGGTGCCAGGTAGAGCACGAGTTCGTCGACCAGGTCGGCGCGAAGGAAAGCCGAGGCGACGGTAGCTCCGCCCTCGATCATCGCGTGGCCGATGCCGCGCCGTGCCAGTTCGGCCAGGACTTCGGCCGGGTCGTGGGTCGCCAGTTGCAGGAAGCGGCCATCGGTGCCGCGGACCGCGGCGTCTGCCGCGACCTTTCGGCGCCCCATCACCACGCGCAGCGGCTGGCCCGGAGTTTCGTGTCCGGCCCGGTCGCGGGCGGTGAGCCTCGGGTTGTCGGCCGCGATGGTTCCGTTGCCGGCGATGATGGCGTCCGCGCGGGCGCGGATGCCGTGGCTGTCCGCCCGCGCCTCTTCCCCGGTGATCCATTGGCTGGTGCCGTCTGCCGCGGCAATCAGGCCGTCCACGGTCTGCGCGACGTGCAGGGTGGTGAACGGCCGCGCTTCCCGCCGGGCCTCGAACCAGCGATGGTTCAGGTCCAGCGCCTGCTCCCGCAGCAGTCCCGTGCGCACGGCGACGCCGG
>NZ_JBNHGF010000348.1:0-2892 GCF_059091005.1 Arthrobacter sp. Y3223164 | reverse complement strand
GCGCGGCCGGCCAGCAGCAGCACGGCGGGCAGGAAGGTCAGCGCGGCCAGCACGGCGAACACGATGCCGACCGCGGCGATCGGCCCGAGGCTGCGGTTGGAGTTAAGGTCCGAGAACAGCAGGCAGAGCAGGGCCAGGATCACCGTGGCGCCGGAGGCTGCGATCGGCTCGACGGACCCCCGGTAGGCGGTTTTCATTGCCGCCCATTTCGACTCCTGCCCGCCCAGTGCCTCGCGGTAGCGGGCCGTGAGCAGCAGGGCGTAGTCGGTGGCGGCGCCGATTACCAGGATGAACAGGATCCCCTGGCTCTGCCCGCTGAGCCGGATCCAGCCTTGCAGGGCGCACCAGTACACCACGAGGATGGCCGCATAGAGGGCGAACACGGAGGTGAGCAAAACCAGGAACGGCAGCAGGACCGCGCGGTAGACCAGCAGCAGGATGACAAACACGGCGCCCAGCGCCACGGCCAGCAGGAGCCCGTCGATCCCGCCGAAGGCCTCCACCAGGTCGGCGATGAATCCGGCCGGTCCGGTCACATAGCCGGTGGCGGAAGCCGGGAGTTCGGCCGCCAGCACGGCGCGCAGGCCGGCGACCGCCTCGCCGGTATCCAGGTCCTCGGGCACCGGGACGATGAACTGCACCGCTTCGAAGTCATCGGACGGAATCGGGCCGACCACCCCGGCGGCGCCACCTCCCGCAGGCCCGATGGCCTCCGACAGCTGTTCGGCCAGCGGGGCATACTCCGCCAGTTGCTGCGGCTGGAGCGGGTCGTCGAATTCGACCACGACGATGGCGGGGACCGCATCGGCATCCAGGAACCGCTCCTGCCATTCGCCCGCGGCGGTGGATTCGGCGCCGGCCGGAAGGAATCCCGCCTGGTCGTTGGTGGAGACCTCGGAGAGCTTGCCGAAGGTCGGTCCGCCCAGGCCCGCGGCGGCGAGCCAGGCAACCACAACCAGGGCGGGCAGGAGCATTCTGAGCCAACGGGCCATGGGAACCGGACCTCTGTCAGTCGACGGACTAAAACAAGCTCCACTATAGAGTAGTTCCAGCGTGGAGATAAGTCTCGGGTGAACTATCCTTGGAGAGGCTGCCGGAGGGAGGAACGTGGCGCACAGTGAAGAGCGGCTGCTGCTGTTGCTGCAGCAGTTCGTCGTGGAGAGCGAACGCTACATCGAAGCGGTCAGCCAGCGGGACGCCCTGCACCGCACCGACCTCAACGCCCTGGCCGCGATGGTCCGGGCCGCCGACGACGGCCGCACGGTGACGCCGGGCAGCCTGCGGAACGAGCTGCACCTCAGCTCGCCGGCGACCACCGCGCTGGTGGACCGGCTGGACCGCTCCGGCCACGTGAAGCGGACCCGCAGCGACACCGACCGCCGCAAGGTGCACCTGGAGCTGACGGACCTGGCCCGCGCCACCGGCGGCGCCATGTTCGCGCCGCTGGCCCGCAACATCGGCCGGGTGCTCTCCGACTATCCGGCGGAAGACCGGCAGCGGCTCGCGGCGTTCCTGGCGGACATCATCGCCGCCACCGAAACCGCCTGCGCCGAAGTCTCGTCGGCCGAGGTCACGTCGACCGACAAATAGCGCAACATTCCGGCACGGCAGCCGCCTGGCCGCGGGGGCGCGGAGTAGTCTCCCACTATGAAGGACGAGGTCTACTCCCACGGACACCACAAAAGCGTGGTCAAAGCCCATGCCATCCGGACCGCCGAGGACTGCGCGGCCTACCTGCTGCCGGAGCTCAAGCCGGGGATGATGCTGCTGGACGTGGGCTGCGGCCCGGGCAGCATCACCGTTGACCTGGCCGAGCGGGTGGCCCCGGGACAGGTGACCGGATTGGACCGGTCCGACGATGTCTTGACCCAGGCGGCCGAACTCGCCGCCCTGCGCGGAATCGAGAACGCCACCTTCGTCGCGGGCAACATCTATGACCTCGAGTTTGATGACGACACCTTCGACGTCGTGCACGCCCACCAGGTCCTCCAGCACCTGACCGACCCGGTGGCCGCGCTCTACGAGATGCGGCGGGTGGTCAAGCCGGGCGGCATCGTGGCCGTCCGGGACGCCGACTTCCACGGCATGAGCTGGTACCCGGAACTGCCCGAACTCGACGACTGGATGGAGACCTACCAGCAGCTGGCCCGCGGCAACCGCGCCGAACCGGACGCCGGCCGGCACCTCATCGCCTGGGCGCAGGCGGCCGGTTTCCACGACATCACTCCGTCGTCGTCCAACTGGCTGTACGCCACCGAGGAGCAGCGCCGCTGGCAGGGCGAGGTCTGGTCGGAGCGGGTCCTGCATTCCGGCTACGCGGAACAGTCGCTGGAGCGGGGACTGATCGACCGGTCCGGGCTGGAACGGATAGCCCGGGGATGGCTGACGTGGGCCGCTGCCCCGGATGCGTGGTTCCTGATTCCCAACGGCGAGATCCTGGCCCGCAAACCCTGATCCCGCCGGCGGGACGGAAGGACTGATATGCCTCACTACGACGTGATCATCGCCGGCGGCGGTCACAACGGCCTGGTGGCGGCCGCCTACCTTGCCCGCGCCGGGCGGAGCGTCCTCGTGCTCGAACGCGAAGACCAGGTCGGCGGCGCCGCGGTTTCGGCGGAAGTCTTCCCCGGCACCGGGGCCCGCATCTCGCGCTATTCCTACCTGGTCAGCCTGCTGCCGCGTCGCATCATCGAGGACCTGCGGCTGGACCTGCGGCTGCTGCGCCGGCGCTTCTCGTCCTACACTCCCCTGCCCGGGACCGCGGCGGGCCTGCTGGTGGACAACCAGGACCCGGACGCCACCCGCTCCTCCTTCGCCGCGGTGGGCGCGGCCACCGACTTCGAGCCCTTCACCGGGTTCTATCAGCGCACCGGCCGGCTGGCGCGGGCCCTC
>NZ_JBNHGF010000347.1:0-2919 GCF_059091005.1 Arthrobacter sp. Y3223164 | reverse complement strand
GGCCGCCCTCAACGCCTGGCTGGCCGCGGCCGCCGGGTCCCCGCTGGGCATCGCCGTCGTAGTGCTGCTGGCGGCGGCGGTGGTCGCCGTCATCGTTCTGGCCCGCCGGCGGCGCGGACGCCGCCCGGCTCTCTCTGACGGCAGTTAACCTCCGGCGCGGACGCACGTGGCGCCTGCCTCATCGGCAATCGCCCCCGCATTGGTGGCCCCGGTGGCGGAAACATTAGGCTAGGGGTATGTCCGCTTTAAGAAACCGCCGTGCTGCCGCCCTTCCCGCAAAATTGTCTCGCTCCTGGCTTTTGGCTTCGGCGGCGGACGAAGCGAATTTCGGGCCGGCACTCGCCTCTGAAGCAGACTCCGTCATCTTCGACATGGAAGATGCCGTGCCGGCGGAGGGCAAGGCCGCGGCGCGGGAACGGGTGGTGGAGGCCCTGTCCACCGGCATGACCGCCTGGGTCCGCGTGAACGGCATGGAAACCGACTACTGGGCGGACGATCTGGCCGCCCTATCCAAGGCGCCGGGCCTGCGCGGCGTCATGCTGGCGATGACGGAAAGGCCCGAGCAGGTCACGCACACGGCCATGCGGCTGCAGGCCGGCACCCCGGTGCTCGCCCTGATCGAATCCGCCGTCGGCATTGAGAACGCCACCGACATCGCCCGCGCGCCGGGCACCTTCCGCCTCGCCTTCGGCGTGGGCGACTTCCGCCGCGACACCGGGGCCAGCGATTCTCCGATGGCCCTGGCGTATGCCCGTTCCCGGCTGGTGGTGGCCTCCCGCGTGGGCCAACTGCCGGGCCCCATCGATGGCCCGACCGTCGGCGCGCTCGGCGAGGAACTGCTGGAAGCGTGCAAGGTGACGGCGTCCATGGGCATGACGGGCAAGCTCTGCCTGCTCACCGACGCCGCCGACACCATCAACAAGGGACTCTCACCCAGCGAGTCGGAGATCAAGTGGGCGCACGAACTCCTCGACGCGCACGCCGCCGGCGCGGTGGTGGGCGACGGTTCCTACCTGCCGCGGCTCGCCCGCGCCGAAAAGATTTCATCGCTCGCGGACTCCTACGGACTCTGGAACGCCTAAGCTCCACGTTCACGCTCCACGTTCAGGGGCGCGCAGGGTTCCGGGCGCGGGCTTCCGGGCGGCACCGTCGGCGCCGGCCCGGGTGTTGGTTCAGTCGCGGACGCCGGTTCAGTCGTGCAAAACAGCTCCTCGCAGTTCAGTCGCGGACGCCGAACAGCTCCCGCAGGCTCAGCGCCGGCCGCCCGGTGAGCAGGTCCACGTCGTGGGTCACCAGGTCCAGTTCCCCGGCGGCAATTGCCGTGTAGGTGCTGACCCAGGCATCCAGCTGCCAGTCCGGGGCGCCGTAGTGCGCCCGGCTCGCGTAGGCCTCCTCCACCGTTTCGTTGAGGAACGACGTCGGACGGCCCGTTGCCTCCGCGATGGCCGCCGCCGCCTCGGCCAGGGTCACCGACTCCGGGCCGGTCAGCTCATAGGTGAAGCCTGCATGGGGCATGGGTTCGGCCAGGATGGTCGCGGCCGCCCGGGCTACGTCCTCGCGGGCCACGAAGCCCGCCTTTCCGTCGCCCGCCGGCCCGCGGATCACGCCGGATTCGTCGGCGAATGACGGCAGGACGTCTGCATAGAAGTTGTTGCGCAGCAGCGTGTGCTTCAGGCCGGTTCCGCGCAGTTTCTCCTCGGTGGCGTAGTGGTCCCTGGCCAGCGTGAACGTTGCGTCCTCGGTCGCACCGATGAACGAGGTGTAGACAATGTGCTGCACGCCGGCGTCGATGGCGGCGTCGATGAAAGTGAAATGCTGCTGCAGCCGGTCCTCGGCTTCGGCGGCGGACACCATGAACACTGTCTCGATGCCTTGCAGCGCGGCGACGACGGCGGCCTTGTCGCCATAGCCGGCAGTCGCCGTCGTCGTCCCGGGCAGCTGCGGTGCACGCGACGCGTCGCGGACAATCAGCCGCTGTGAAAGGTTCTGCTCCGCCAGCATCCTGGCGACCATGCCGCCCAGCTCGCCGGTGGCACCGGTGACGGCAATCGGGGTTTCCATGCGGGAGTCGGGTGTGCTCATGGCACCAGCCTAATAGGCGCGGCAACACCCCGGCGGGCGGGGAGCGGCCTGCTACCGTGGGGACGTGCCAGCAGCAGCCCAGAGTCCCGCCGGTCGGTTCGCGCCCAGCCCCTCGGGTGAGCTGCACGTCGGCAACCTGCGCACCGCGCTGCTCGCCTGGCTCTTCGCCCGCGGCACCGGCCGCCGCTTCCTCATACGGGTGGAGGACCTGGACCGTGCGCGGGCCGGGTTCGAGGCCCGGCAACTGGCGGATCTGGCGGCCATCGGCCTGGACTGGGACGGCGAGGTCGTGCGCCAGACCGACCGCGCCGCGGTCTACCGCCACGCGCTCGGACAGCTGGCGGAGGCCGGCCTGCTCTACGAATGCTTCTGCACGCGGCGCGAGATCGCCGAGGCTCCCAGCGCGCCGCATGCTCCGGAGGGGGCGTATCCGGGAACCTGCCGCAACCTCACCGACGCCGAACGCGAGGAACGCCGCCAACTCCGCCCCGCGGCGCTGCGGCTGCGAGCTTCCACCGCCAGCTATACGGTGCCCGACCGGCTGCACGGCGACTACACCGGCGTCGTTGACGACTTCGTGCTGCGGCGAAACGACGGCGTCCCCGCCTACAACCTGGCGGTGGTGGTGGACGACGCCGCCCAGGGCGTGGACCAAGTGGTGCGCGGCGACGACCTCCTGGCCTCCGCCCCGCGGCAGGCATACCTCGCCTCGCTGCTGGGGCTGCCGCCGGTCGAATACGTACATGTGCCGTTGGTCCTCAACGAACGACGGCGGCGCCTGGCCAAGCGCGACGGCGCGGTGACCTTGGGCGCACTCGAGCTGGCCGGGCTGGACGC
>NZ_JBNHGF010000346.1:0-2930 GCF_059091005.1 Arthrobacter sp. Y3223164 | reverse complement strand
GGCTCCCGCCGGCCGGCTCGTGACCGGGTTCGGCGCCGGCCGCGGCTACGACTTCGACGAGTTCTTCTCCGACGCCGCAGCGGCGGGCCTGACCCCCGACCTGCGGTTGGCCACCTGGGACCTGCGCCCGTTCACCCCGTCGTCGGACTTCCTCGTGGCGATCTTCAGCAAGAGCGGAGGGCAGCCTGCCTGAGCGCTGTCAGCCTTCGTCCGTCGCGGCCGCGTCCAGGGCGGCGGCGGTCCGCGCATCCGGATCGAGCATGATGGCGGCCTCGTCGCGGCGGTGCCGCAGCACGGTGTCGACGTAGGACTGCACGGCCTCCGCCAGCGGCACGTTGCGGTCCTGCGCTTCGGAGATATACCAGCGGTGCTCGAGCACTTGGTGGACCACTTCGGCCGGTTCCAGCTTGCCCGCCAGTTCGCGCGGTATGGCCCGGACAATCGGTTCGAAGACATGACGGACCCAGCTGTGGGCGCTGATCTCCTCGCTCTGCTCCGGCTGGTTGTCCGCCCGGTAGGCATCCAGGTCATTGAGCAGCCGGCGTGCCTGGTTCGCCTGCACGTCGAGGCCCGTGAGCCGCAGCAGCCGGCGCTGGTGGTGCCCGGCGTCCACCACCTTGGGTTGGAGCTGGATGGTGGCCCCGTCTGCGGTGGTCTTGATGGAGAATTCCTCCACGTCGAACCCCAAATCGTTGAGCCGGCGGATGCGGGCGTTGACCCGCCACCGCTCGCCCAGGTCGAATGATTCCTCCGCCGTCAATTCCACCCACAGCTTGCGGTAGCTGTCCATGATCCGCTCGCTGGTGGCCACCGGATCCACTCTTTCCTCGAGCAGGCCGCCCTCGACGAGGTCCATCATCTCGCCGGCGATATTCACCCGCGCGATCTCGAGGTCGTGCTCGCGCTGGCCGTCGGAGAGCCGCTGGTGCAGCTCACCGGTTTCGGCGTCCACCAGGTAGGCCGCGAACGCTCCGGCGTCCCGGCGGAAGAGCGTGTTGGAGAGCGAGACATCGCCCCAGAAAAACCCCACCAGGTGCAGGCGCACTAGGAGCAGTGCCTGCGCGTCGATCAGGCGGGTCAGCGTCTCCCGCCGCAGCGTCTGGGAAAACAGGGCGCGGTACGGCAGCGAGAAACGAAGATGCCGGGTGACCAGCACCGGTTGCAGGGGAGTGCCGTCGGTGCGCAGCCGCCCGGTCATCACGGCCACCGGTTCCACGCAGGGGATGGCCAGCCGCTGCAGCTTGCGCAGCATCTGGTATTCGTGCCGGGCAGCTTCTTCGGCGGTCTCCTTGATCGCCACCACGCCCGCGCCCAGCGGGGCGAACCGCACCACGTGCCGGGACAGCCCGCGGGGCAGCGCGGCCAGGTTTTCCGGCGGCCAGTCTTCCAGCGCAAGATGCCAGGGCAGGTCCAGCAGCCGTTCGTCGGTGGTGGCCGCGGTGATGTTCAGCGACGCTATCGAGGCGGCCCCGCCGGACAGGGCCGCGTCGGCGGTCCCCTGGACGGGACCGCCGGTGCCGGGATGTTGGTCAGCCATGATGACTACATCCTAGGCGCGGGGCCTAGTCGGCTGTCTTGCCGGCTTCGATCGGAGTATTGAGGTCCTCCACCGAGGCGGGCGGCGTGCCGGGGGCATGCTCGCCCAGCCGCAGACCGTTCTCGGTGTCGAACAGGTGCACGTGGCCCTCCTTGGGCCGCACGTAGGTGGTGCTGCCGGCCGGAGGCGGGGTGCGTCCGTCGACGCGGCCGGTGATGTCGTAGCGTTTGCCGTCCAACTCGGTGTGCCCGTAGACGTACGCGTCGGCGCCAAGTTCCTCGACGACGTCCACGAACACCGCGAGCCCCTGTCCGTCCTCTGCGCGCTCCAGGTCCTCCGGCCGGACCCCCAGCGTGACGGTGTTTCCGTGCGCGGCGTCCAACAGGTTGCGCGGCACCGGGTATGTCAGGCCGCCGAACTGGACACCGCCGTCGGTCACCGGCAGTTCCAGCAGGTTCATGGCCGGCGAGCCAATGAAACCGGCCACGAAGACGTTGGCCGGCCGGTCGTAGAGGGCGCGCGGGGTGTCCACCTGCTGCAGGATGCCGTCCTTGAGCACCGCCACGCGGTCGCCCATGGTCATGGCTTCCACCTGGTCGTGGGTGACGTAAACGGTGGTGACGCCCAGCCGGCGGGTCAGGGAGGCGATCTGCGTGCGGGTCTGCACGCGAAGCTTGGCGTCCAGGTTGGACAGCGGTTCATCCATCAGGAAAACCTGCGGATTCCGCACGATCGCCCGGCCCATCGCCACGCGCTGGCGCTGGCCTCCGGAGAGCGCCTTGGGCTTGCGGTCCAGGTACTCCTCCAAATCCAGCAGCTTGGCCGCCTCGCGGACCCGCTCGACGCGTTCTTCCTTGGACACGCCGGCGATCTTCAGGGCGAAACCCATGTTGTCGGCAACGGACATGTGCGGGTACAGCGCGTAGTTCTGGAACACCATGGCGATGTCACGGTCTTTCGGCGGTATGTCGGTGACGTCGCGGTCGCCGATCAGGATCCGTCCCGAGTTCACGTCTTCCAGGCCGGCCAGCATCCGCAGCGAGGTGGACTTGCCGCAGCCCGAGGGGCCGACGAGGACCAGGAACTCGCCGTCGGCGATCTCCAGCTTGAGGCTGTCCACCGCGGGCTTTTCGGTGCCTGGATATAAGCGCGTGGCATTGTCGAACGTTACCGTTGCCATGGTTGTTTTCCCTTCACGGGCAGGTACGTGCCCGACGATCCGTAGTGATGGGTGCGTGTTCAGTTTTCGAGCGGCCGCACGGCGGTGTGAGGCGGCTCACGCCCTCAGTATGCCACGGCTGTCAACGAGCCCCTGGGGTGCGGCGACCGGGGACACGCGCTCCAGGAAAGCTGCCCGGCAGCCGGCAGCCGGTCGCCGCCCTGCCGCGCTAGG
>NZ_JBNHGF010000345.1:0-2934 GCF_059091005.1 Arthrobacter sp. Y3223164 | reverse complement strand
CGTGGGCCTTCGGTCCGGGTCCGGTCTGCGCGGCTGCGTGGGCCTTTGCTGTCGGCACGGTCCGCGTGGTCATTGCGCCGCGGCGATGTCGCGCTGCTGCCCGCGGGGCTGCCGGGCGGCATCCAGCAGGAAGTCTACGAAGGCCTCGCGCGCTGCGGAAACCTGTTCATAGTCGGCCAGGCTCAAGACCTGCAGTTGCGGGGAGTGAGGGATGTCCATGGCAGCCGGCGCCGGGCGCCGCGTCCTTTCGCGTGCTCTTGCCCGCATCGGTAGCCGAGGCTGATGCGGGCCGCTTCGTCATCCGAACCACCCAACGAGCGTGGGGTTGGTATGTGGCCAAGTCGGAGCTTGGCGGCCACAGTTCTTGAAGCTGTTGGCAGTATAGCCAGAGCGGCCGCCAGACCGCCGGAGACCGCGGTCACATCGCGTAACAGGAATCCCGGGCCGGGCGCCCATGCCCCATTCGCGAAAATGTCGGTGCCGGACGGTAGACCTGTAACTGCCGGCAGGCACCGGCTGGTGGCGGGATATCGTTGGGGGGACCCGCCGCCCGCCGGGTTGGCACCTGCGCACCTGTTTAAAGGAGGCACCGTGTTTCTGCTCGACTCCGAAGTCGACGGGGCTGACCGCGACCTGGTCTACACAGCCAGCGACCTCGTCGTCGCCGCCCAGTGCGAGTACCAGCTGCTGCGCAAGCTGGACGAGAAGCTGGGGCGCTCCCCCGTGGCGGATTTTGGCCGCGACGAGATGCTCGAGCGCACGGCGGAGTTGGGCGATCTGCACGAGCACCGGGTCTTGCAGCGCTTCCGCGACACCTTCGGCGCCGGCGTGGCGGAGATTGCCGAGACCCGCAGCTACACGCGGCAGGATTTGCAGGCCAAGCACGACGAGTCGATCGCCGCGCTGCGCTCCGGCTCAGACGTGGTGTTCCAGGCGTCCTTCTTCGACGGCCGGTTCCATGGACGGTCCGATTTCCTGGTCAAAACCCACAACGACGGCGGAGCTGCCGCCTACGCGGTCTATGACACCAAGCTGGCCCGACACGCCAAGGTCACCGCGCTGCTGCAGCTGGCCGCGTACGGGGACCAGCTCCTCCAAGCCGGCATCGCCGTGGCTCCCACCGTGACGCTGGTGCTGGGCGACCGGCGGCACAGCAACCACAGCCTCACCGACCTGCTGCCGGTTTTTCGCGAACGCCGCACCAGGTTCCTCAACCTCGTTACCGCACACCGCGAACAGCCAGACCAGGTCCGTTGGGGGAACGAAAGGGTCACCGCGTGCGGACGCTGCAACTACTGCTCCGAACAGGTTGAGCTGCACCGGGACCTGCTGCTGGTCGCGAACATGAGCACGCTGCGCCGGCGCAAGCTGCGAGCGGCCGGGATCTTCACCATCGACCAATTGGCCGCCCTGGAACTTCCACCCGGTGAACCGAGAGACGGCGCGCTGGCCCGGCTCCGCGACCAGGCACGAATGCAGACCGGCTCCGCCACGCCGGACGGCCGGGTGACCTACCGCAAGGACGGCACGGAACACGAGGTTTCGTACCGTGTGCTGGAGCAGCACACACTGTCCCGCCTGCCTGCGCCCAACCCCGGCGACATCTACTTCGACTTCGAGGGCGACCCGCTGTGGCAGGACGAGGACGGCGAGTGGGGGCTGGAGTACCTTTTCGGCGTGGTGGAAAATGCGCCGGCTGCCGGCACGGCCCCGCCGTTTAAGCCCTTCTGGGCGCACAGCCGCGCCGGCGAACGGCAGGCGCTGGCGGATTTCCTGGAATATGTCTCCGATCGGCGGCGCCGGTATCCGGGGATGCACATTTACCACTACGCCAACTACGAGAAGGCCGCATTACGCCGGCTGTCGCTGCAGCATCTGGTGGGTGAGGAAACCGTGGACGGTTTGCTGCGCGAGGGTATCCTGGTGGACCTCTACGACACGGTCCGGCACAGCCTGCGGATCTCGGAAAACTCCTACAGCATCAAGAAGCTCGAGCCCTTGTACATGGGAGATAACCTGCGGTCCGGCGACGTCAAGGACGCCGGAGCTTCCGTGGTCGCATACGCCCGCTACTGTGCGGCCAGGGACGCCGGCAACGACGCCGAGGCAGAGACGGTCCTGAAAAGCATTGCCGACTACAACGAGTACGACTGCCTCTCCACGCTGGAACTGCGCAATTGGCTCCTGCGGTTGGCGGCCGAACGCGGAGTCGTGCCGGGACGCACGACCACCGCGGCGGCCGCTGCCTCTGCCGCGAGTGGGACGTTGGCCACCGACGACGAACCGCTGCCGCCGGAGGAGCGGCGGCTGCACGACTACGTCGAGGCTGCCGCCGACAGGGCCGCCCGGCGAAACGAAACGCTGTCCGCCGATGAACAGGCCGTCGCCATGGTCGCGGCCGCGGTCGGCTACCACCGGCGGGAAGCGAAGCAGTACTGGTGGGCCCATTTCGACCGGCTCGACGCCCCGCTGGAGGACTGGGCGGATACCCGCGACGTCTTCACCGTGGATTCCGCGCGCGTGGTTTCCGGGTGGGAGAAGCCCACGTCGCGCAGCAACCCGGTCCGCGTGCTGCGGCTCACCGGCAGACTGGCGCCCGGATCCACCATCAAGGAAGGCAGCCTGCTCTGCCGGCTCTACGACCAGCCCTTCCCGGCGTTCCTCTGCGACCAGAACGACGGCGTCAATCACCGCGCGTACTGGTTCGGCGCCGAAGTGCTGGAACTGGGGGCCGACGGCGAGAAGGACACGCTCCTGGTAAAGGAGCGGCTGCCCCGCGGTGCCGACGAGTACAACGAGCCGCCGGTGGCGCTCACACCCGACAAGCCGCTGCCCACCACCTCCATCCGGCAGGCCCTCGCAGACCTCGCCGCTGCGGTTGCCGGCACACTTCCCGGCTTCCCGGCCGAACCGGCGCTGGACCTGCTGCGCCGT
>NZ_JBNHGF010000344.1:0-2948 GCF_059091005.1 Arthrobacter sp. Y3223164 | reverse complement strand
GCCCGCACGCCGCGGCCGGCGGGCGGCATCCGGCCGATGACCGAGGCCGACGTGCCGGCCGTGGACGCGCTGGAACGGAAGCTGTTCCCGGACGACGCGTGGCCGACGGAAATGTTTTACGAGGAACTGGCACAGGACACCCGCAGCTACTTCGTGGCCGAGGACGCGCTCGGCACGGTGATCGGCTACGCCGGGCTGATGTGCGTGCGGCGGATCGCCGATGTGCAGACCATTGCGGTCGTCCCCGAGCGCGAGGGGCAAGGCATCGGCACCACCTTGCTGACCCTGCTGATCGACCTGGCACGCAGCCAGCGGGCCGACGACGTCTTGCTGGAAGTGCGCGCGGACAACCCCCGGGCGCAGCGGCTCTACCGCTGGTTCGGCTTCGAGCAGATCCATGTGCGCCCGCGCTACTACCGGGGCGGTGTTGATGCCCTGATCATGCGGCTGCGCCTCAAGGACTGGGCAGGTGCTCCCGGCGCCGAGGCCCGCACCGGCGCCGGCACCGACGGCGGCACCGGGACCGGCCGGACAACCCACGAACCCGAGACGACGGAGGACACACGATGAACCGCACCGAACCGCTGGTGGTGGGCATCGAGTCCTCCTGCGACGAAACGGGCGTGGGCATCGTCCGCGGGGATACGCTCCTGGCCAACACGGTGTCCTCCTCGATGGAGGAACACGTGCGCTTCGGCGGGGTGATCCCGGAAATCGCCTCGCGCGCCCACCTCGACGCCTTCATCCCCACGCTGGAACAGGCGCTGGACACGGCCGGGGTCACCCTCGGCGAGGTGGACGCGCTCGCCGTGACCTCCGGCCCCGGGCTGGCCGGCGCCCTGATGGTCGGGGTGTGCGCGGCCAAGGCCCTGGCGCTGGCCACCGGCAAGCCGTTGTACGCCATCAACCACCTGGTCGCCCATGTGGGCGTCGGCGTGCTGGACGGGGGAGCGCTGCCGGAGAACCTGGGCGCGCTGCTGGTTTCCGGCGGACACACGGAGATCCTGCGCGTGCGCTCGCTGACCGACGACGTCGAACTGCTCGGCTCCACCATCGACGACGCGGCGGGTGAAGCCTACGACAAGGTGGCCCGCATCCTGGGCCTGGGCTATCCCGGCGGCCCGGCGATCGACAAACTGGCGCGGGAGGGCGACCCGGGGCGCATCCGGTTCCCCCGCGGACTGAGCCAGCCCAGATACATGGGCTCGGCCGAGGCCCCCGGCCCGCACCGCTATGACTGGTCCTTCTCCGGCCTGAAGACGGCCGTGGCCCGCTGCGTGGAGCAGTTCGAGGCCGCCGGGGACCCCCTGCCGGTGGCCGACATCGCCGCGTCCTTCCAGGAAGCCGTGGCGGACGTCATCACCGCGAAGGCGATGCTGGCCTGCACCGAAAACGGCATCACCAACCTGCTGCTCGGCGGCGGCGTTGCGGCGAACTCGCGGCTGCGGGCGCTGACCGAGGAACGCTGCGCGGAGCACGGCATCTCCCTGCGGGTGCCGCCAGTGTCCCTGTGCACGGACAACGGGGCGATGGTCGCAGCGCTCGGCGCCCAGGTGGTCATGGCCGGCGGCCGGCCCTCCGGCCTCGAATTCGCTCCGGATTCGTCCATGCCGGTCACCAGCGTGCACCTCTAGGGCGATCCGGCCCGCGCCCGCCGCGCAGCACGCACACCGTCTATCCCAATCCTCGGCGGGGTCCTAGGCTGAAACCACGGCGGGGCACGCCGGCCCCTCCTCACAACTCTCCCATCCGGTCGGACGGCGGAACGACGGAGGTCAACGTCATGGGTTCATTTGCCGGACGAATGAAACTGCCGGCGGCGGTGGCCGTCACGGCGGCGCTTTTGCTGACGTCCTGTTCCCGCACGGGTGAAGAGACGGGGGAGGGGCCGGAAGCGGGAGGCGCCGGAGGCTTCGAGAGCGGCTCCTTGATCGGCGTGTCCCTCTCCGCCGACACCGCGTACGCCGAAGCGCTGTTCACCGAACAGATCGAGGACTCGAACTTCGAACCGAATGTCCAGGTTGCCGAAACCGCCGCTGAACAGCAGCAACAAATCAGCACCATGCTCGAGGGTGAACCGGAGGTGCTGATTGTGGACCCGGCAGACCCGGCAGGCCTGGGGGAGCAGTTGGCCGCGGCGCAGGAGGCGCAAGTCCCGGTCATCGCGTTCGGCACCATGGTCATGGGCACCGGCGCGGTCGGCTACCTGGTGGGCGCGGATGCCTTCCAAACCGGTGAGCTCCAGGCCCAGGCACTGCTCGATGGGCTGGCCGAACGGCAGGGCGAAGGACCCTACAACGTCGAGCTGTTCAGCGGCCACCCGGACGACGGCGGCGCGCGCCTGGCGTTCGACGGAGCCATGAGTGTGCTGCAGCCCAAGATCGACGACGGCACCGTGGCCGTGCTGTCCGGCCAGACGGATTTCGAGGCAACCGCCGGCGAAAACCCGGATGCGGCGGCAGAACGGCTGGCCGGCCTGTTGCAGGAGGAATATGCCTCCGACGACGTGCACGGCATCCTGGCCGCCGATGACGCCACCGCCCAGGCCCTCATCCGGGCCGCCGAAGACGGCGGGCAGGACTCCGCCGTCGTCGTCGGCAGCGGATCCGCCCCGGAAGCCGTGGAATCAATCATGGCCGGCAAGCAGTACGCCACCACCTACGCCGACCCCGCGGCCATGGTGGGGGAGGCCCTGACGGTCGTCAAAGGGTTCGCGCAGGACGATGCACCCGAGGCCGACGAGGAAGAGTCTTACGGCAACGCGCAAACCAGCGTGGCCGCCTACCTGACCGAAGCGGAGCCGGTCACCAAGGAGAACGCCGCGAAGGTCTTCGCCGACAACCAGGAGCTGCTCCAGCTCGTCAAGTAGACGCCGCGGGATCTTCCCGTTCAGGCGCGCAGGCGCCGGGCCAGGCCCCTGGCCGCCAGCGCGGCCAGGCCGCCTGCCG
>NZ_JBNHGF010000343.1:0-2962 GCF_059091005.1 Arthrobacter sp. Y3223164 | reverse complement strand
GCAGGAGGGCGCCGGCCAGCACCGCAGCCGAGGCGGTGGCCAGCAGGGGGCGGCGGGGCGCGGTGGCCGCGGACATCAATGGGCGCATCAGGATCTCCTTGTTTCTGCCGGTACGCGGCATACCTGTTTCGATCAGTAAAACGAGCGTGGCTTGCTACCTGAAGCTACCCATCCGTGCTGCCGGGGTCAAGGGTTTTTTGCTTATTCCTTGCCGCTGCATGAAATTGATGTTTTACTGGCTGCAACATTGGATGGTTACCGAGGAGCAGGCATGGCGTCAGGAACGGCAGCGGATCCTACGACCAGGGCGGCGGACCGCACCCTGGCGCTGCTTCGCATCGTCTGCGAGCACGACGGCGTCAAGCTCGCCGATGCGGCCAAGGCGGTGGGCCTGTCGGCGTCGACCGCGTTGCGCCTGCTGCGCACGCTGGAAGCCAACGGGTTCGCAGCGAAACGCGACAACGCGCTCTACCGGCCGGGCTTCCGGATGGTGCAGTTGGGTGTCCAGGCGCTCAGCCACGAGTCGCTGGTGGATGCGGGCCGGGAGGTCCTGCGGAGCCTGGTGGACCAGACCGGGGAGTCGGCGTACCTGAGCGTGACCGCCGGCAACGACCACGGGCTGTACATAGCCATCGAAGAGGGCACCCATACCGTGCGGCACGTGAATTGGGTGGGCCGGACCTTCCCGATGGCGGGCAGCGCGGCCGGGGCGGCCCTCAGCGGACAGGTTGGCCGGGGCGGGTACACCGTGCAGGCGGACAGCGTGGAGGCCGACGTCACCGCCGTCGCGGCCCCCGTCTTCGCCGGCGACAAGGTGGTTGCCGCGGTGAGCATCGTCGCGCCCAGCTACCGCACCACGGCAGAGGCCGCCGAAAAATTCGGGCTGCTGCTGGCCGAACAGGCCGGCACGCTCTTCGCCGCGCCGGAGGGCTCGGCGGCCAATGGGACCGAAGAACATAACCAGAGAAGTACCTCCACGCCAGAAAGGGCATGACGATGACGTTCACCCAGCACGACCCTTCCCGCCGCATCCGGGCTTCCCGGGGCACCACCCTCACCGCCAAGAGCTGGCAGACCGAGGCTCCGCTCCGGATGCTAATGAACAACCTGGATCCCGAAGTGGCGGAACGCCCCGAGGACCTGGTGGTCTACGGCGGCACCGGCCGCGCCGCACGCTCCTGGGAAGCCTACGACGCGATCGTCAAGACGCTGGCGGAACTCGAAGACGACGAGACGCTGCTGGTCCAGTCCGGCAAGCCCGTGGGCGTGCTGCGCACCAACCCCTGGGCCCCGCGCGTGCTCCTCGCCAACTCGAACCTGGTGGGCGACTGGGCCAACTGGCCGGAATTCCGCCGCCTGGAGGCCGAAGGGCTGATGATGTACGGCCAGATGACGGCCGGGTCCTGGATCTACATCGGCACCCAGGGAATCCTGCAGGGCACCTTCGAGACCTTCGCCGCCGTCGGCGCCAAGCTGCACGAGGCCGGCAAGACCGCGTCGCCCACGCTGGCCGGAACGCTGACGCTGACCGGCGGCTGCGGCGGCATGGGCGGAGCCCAGCCGCTGGCGGTCACCCTCAACGACGGCGCCTGCCTGATCGTGGACGTGGACGAGGCCCGGCTCCGCCGCCGCGTGGGCAAACGCTACCTGGACGAGGTGGAGACCGACCTGGACACCGCCGTCGCGAAGGCCATGAAGGCCAAGGAAGAAGGCCGCGGCTGGTCGGTGGGCTACGTGGGCAACGCGGCGGAGGTGTTCCCCGAGATCCTGCGCCGGCACCGGGCCGGCGAGATCACCGTGGACGTGGTCACCGACCAGACCTCGGCCCACGATCCGCTGTCGTACCTGCCGGAAGGCATTTCCGTGGCGGATTGGCAGCGCGAGGCCCAGGCCGATCCGGTCGGCTTCACCAAGAAGGCGCAGGCGTCCATGGCCCGGCACGTGCAGGCCATGGTCGAGTTCCAGGACGCCGGGGCCGAGGTGTTCGACTACGGCAACTCGATCCGCGACGAGGCACGCAAGGGCGGCTACGAGCGCGCCTTCGAGTTCCCGGGCTTCGTCCCGGCCTACATCCGGCCGCTGTTCTGCGAGGGACTGGGCCCGTTCCGCTGGGTGGCGCTCTCCGGCGACCCGAAGGACATCGAGGTGACCGACGCCGCCCTGAAGGAACTGTTCCCGGAGAACGAGCACCTGCACCGGTGGCTGGATGCCGCGGCCGAGCGGGTGGAGTTCGAGGGGCTGCCGGCGCGCATCTGCTGGCTGGGCTACGGCGAGCGCCACCAGGCCGGGCTGCTCTTCAACCGGCTGGTGGCCGAGGGCAAGGTCTCGGCGCCGATCGTGATCGGCCGCGACCACCTGGACTCCGGCTCCGTCGCCTCGCCGTACCGGGAGACCGAGGCGATGGCCGACGGCTCGGACGCCATCGCGGACTGGCCGCTGTTGAACGCCTTGACCGCCGCGAGCTCCGGGGCCACCTGGGTGTCCATCCACCACGGCGGCGGCGTCGGCATCGGCCGCTCCATCCACGCCGGCCAGGTGTCGGTGGCGGACGGCACCGAACTGGCGGCGCAGAAGCTGGAGCGGCTGCTGACCAACGATCCGGGGATGGGCGTGATCCGCCACGTGGACGCCGGCTACGACCGCGCCGTCGAGGTCGCGGCCGAACGGGGCATCCACATCCCGATGGGCAAGTAGGCGCAGATGGAAACTGTGTCCTCCCTCCTGGAATCCATTGCCGACGTCGGCCGTGACGCGCAACGCGGCGGGTACTCGCGGCCGGTCTATTCCAGCGCGGAACTGGGCCTGCGCGACTGGTTCATCGA
Source organism: Arthrobacter sp. Y3223164 (assembly GCF_059091005.1). Taxonomy (NCBI): domain Bacteria; kingdom Bacillati; phylum Actinomycetota; class Actinomycetes; order Micrococcales; family Micrococcaceae; genus Arthrobacter; species Arthrobacter sp. Y3223164. The sequence continues at coordinate 140 of NZ_JBNHGF010000343.1, read as the reverse complement.
ACAGGCCCAACGCCGCGGGCTGGGCGTGGAGACGGACCGCAACGGCATCATCTGGGCGTGGTGGGGCGAGCCGCAGCCCGGCGCCCTGGTCACCGGCAGCCATCTGGATTCGGTTCCCGGCGGCGGCGCCTTCGACGGGC
>NZ_JBNHGF010000342.1:0-2974 GCF_059091005.1 Arthrobacter sp. Y3223164 | reverse complement strand
ACCGGCGGCGGCGTCGTGCACGGCCCGACCCCGCGCGACTACAGCCAGCGCACCCCCAAGAAGATGAAGGCCGCTGCCCTGCGCGGCGCCCTCTCGGACCGGGCACGCAACGGCCGCATCCACGTCGTGGAGGCACTGGTTGCCGGCGACAAGCCGTCCACCAAGGCCGCTACCGAGGCCCTGCGCGCCATCACCGACCGCAAGAACCTGCTCGTAGTCATCGAGCGCGCCAACGATGTGGCGGCCCTGAGCCTGCGCAACATCGAGGCTGTTCACACCATTTACGTGGATCAGTTGAACACCTACGACGTGCTCGTTTCCGACGACGTGGTCTTCACCCAGGCCGCCTACGAGGCATTCATCGCAGCTAAGGCAACTGCCAAGGAGGACGCCAAGTGAGCGCGACCACCACAAAAGATCCCCGCGACGTGATCCTTGCTCCCGTCGTTTCGGAGAAGAGCTACGGCCTGATCGACGAAGGTAAGTACACCTTCCTGGTCGACCCCCGCTCGAACAAGACCGAGATCAAGCTGGCCGTGGAGAAGATTTTCTCCGTCAAGGTCGACTCGATCAACACCATCAACCGTGCCGGTAAGCGCAAGCGCACCAAGTTCGGATGGGGACAGCGCAAGGACACCAAGCGCGCAATTGTCACCCTGAAGGAAGGCACAATCGACATCTTCGGCGGTCCGCTTTCTTAAGCGGAGACCACTTTAACGAGGAATTGAACTATGGGAATCCGTAAATACAAGCCGACTACACCGGGCCGTCGCGGCTCGAGCGTAGCCGACTTCGCTGAAATCACGCGATCGACGCCGGAAAAGTCGTTGCTGCGCCCGCTGACCAAGTCAGGTGGACGTAACAACTCCGGCAAGATCACTACCCGCCACAAGGGCGGCGGACACAAGCGCCAGTACCGTCTGATCGACTTCCGTCGCCACGACAAGGACGGCGTGCCCGCCAAGGTCGCTCACATCGAGTACGACCCGAACCGCACCGCGCGGATCGCCCTGCTGCACTACGTTGATGGCACCAAGCGCTACATCCTGGCTCCGGCCAAGCTGAAGCAGGGGGACACGGTCGAGGCCGGCGCCAGCGCCGACATCAAGCCGGGCAACAACCTGCCGCTGCGCAACATCCCCGTCGGTACGGTCATCCACGCCGTGGAGCTGCGCCCGGGCGGCGGTGCCAAGATGGCCCGCTCCGCCGGTGCCTCCGTGCAGCTGGTGGCCAAGGAAGGCAAGTACGGCCAGCTCCGGCTGCCGTCCGGCGAAATCCGCAATGTTGATGTGCGCTGCCGCGCAACCATCGGCGAAGTGGGCAACGCCGAGCAGTCCAACATCAGCTGGGGCAAGGCCGGCCGCATGCGCTGGAAGGGCGTTCGCCCGACCGTCCGCGGTGTGGCCATGAACCCGATCGACCACCCGCACGGTGGTGGCGAGGGCAAGACCTCCGGTGGCCGTCACCCGGTCAACCCGAATGGCAAGCCCGAGGGCCGCACCCGCCGCCCGAACAAGGAAAGCGACCGCCTGATTGTGCGTCGCCGTCGTACTGGCAAGAACAAGCGATAGGAGCCTGGGAACATGCCACGCAGCCTGAAGAAAGGCCCCTTCGTCGATCAGCACCTCTTCGTGAAGGTAGCTGCAGAGAACGAAAAGGGCACCAAGAACGTCATCAAGACGTGGTCCCGCCGTTCGATGATCGTGCCCGACATGCTCGGACACACGATTGCCGTACACGACGGACGCAAGCACATCCCGGTGTTTGTCACTGAGTCGATGGTCGGGCACAAGCTCGGCGAATTCGCCCCGACGCGGACCTTCCGCGGCCATGTGAAGGACGACCGCAAGGGCAAGCGCCGCTAGGCGCTGCTCTTACGGCAGAAGACGAGAGAAGGAAAGCAATGGAAGCCAAGGCTATTGCGCGCCATATTCGCGTGACGCCTATGAAGGCCCGGCGCGTCGTCAACCTTGTTCGTGGCAAGCAGGCGAATGAGGCTCTGGCAATTCTGAAGTTTGCCCCGCAGGCAGCTTCGGAGCCGGTCAGCAAGGTACTCGCGTCGGCAGTCGCCAACGCCCGCGTTATCGCGGACCGCGACGGCGTCGCCTTTGACGAGAGCGACCTGTACATCAGCGAAGCATTCGTAGATGAAGGCCCCACCATGAAGCGGTTCCAGCCGCGCGCCCAGGGGCGTGCCTACCGCATCAAGAAGCGGACCAGCCACATCACGCTTGTTGTCGCTACCCCGGAGAAAGAGGAGGACCAGTAAGTGGGACAGAAAGTAAACCCGCACGGATTCCGACTCGGTATCACCACCGACCATGTCTCCCACTGGTTCGCTGACAGCAACAAGGCCGGCCAGCGCTACAAGGACTTTGTCCGCGAGGACGTGAAGATCCGCCAGCTGATGTCCACGGGCATGGACCGCGCGGGCATCGCGAAGGTTGAGATCGAGCGTACCCGTGACCGCGTGCGTGTGGATATCCACACCGCCCGCCCCGGCATCGTGATCGGCCGCCGCGGCGCCGAAGCAGACCGCATCCGCGGCGAGCTGGAGAAGCTCACCGGCAAGCAGGTGCAGCTGAACATCCTCGAGGTCAAGAACCCGGAGATCGAAGCGCAGCTGGTTGCCCAGGGCATCGCCGAGCAGCTGACCTCCCGCGTGGCCTTCCGCCGCGCCATGAAGAAGGCCATGCAGTCCGCGACCCGCGCCGGCGCCAAGGGCATCCGTGTCCAGTGCTCCGGTCGCCTCGGCGGCGCCGAAATGAGCCGCTCGGAGTTCTACCGCGAAGGCCGTGTGCCCCTGCACACGCTGCGGGCGAACATCGACTACGGCTTCTTCGAGGCCAAGACCACGTTCGGCCGCATCGGCGTCAAGGTCTGGATCTACAAGGGCGACGTGACCGCGAAGGAACTGGCGGCCCAGCAGGCTGCCGCTCCGTCCTCGCGTGGCCGCGGCGACCGTCCGGGCCGC
>NZ_JBNHGF010000341.1:0-2976 GCF_059091005.1 Arthrobacter sp. Y3223164 | reverse complement strand
GGCGTCGAGATGGCCGCGGACTCGATGAACTACGGCAAGGAACGGCGTGCCGCCGCCCGGATCGGCGTGGCCCTGAGCGTGCTGGCTACCGTCATCCTGGCCGCCGGCGTGGTGGCCCGCGGCCTGGCCGCCCACCGCGTGCCGTGGGGCAACATGTACGAGTTCTGCACCACGGGTGCGCTGATGGTGGCAGTGGTCTACCTGATTGCGCTGACCCGCAAGGACCTTCGCTTCCTCGGCTCGTTCGTGATCGGCCTTGTGGTCGTCATGCTGATCGCGGCGTCCATCGGGTTCCCGACGCCGGTGGCCCACCTCGTGCCCGCCCTGCAGAGCTACTGGCTGATCATCCACGTCTCGGTCGCCGTGCTCGCGTCGGCGCTGTTCACGTTGACGTTCGCCATGTCCGTGCTGCAGCTCGTGCAAGCGAAACGCGAGGCCCGCGGCCGCGCCGGCAAGGCGGACAAGCTGGCCTTCATGCGGCTGGCTCCCTCGGCGCTGACACTGGAGAACGCCGCCTACCGGCTCAACGCCGTCGGCTTCGTGTTCTGGACCTTCACGCTGGTGCTCGGCGCGATCTGGGCCGAACAGGCCTGGGGCCGTTACTGGGGGTGGGACACCAAGGAAGTGTGGACCTTCGTCATCTGGGTGGTCTACGCCGGCTACCTGCACGCCCGCGCCACCCGCGGCTGGACCGGTACCCGCGCAGCCTGGCTGTCCATCGTCGGTTACCTGTGCGTGGTCTTCAACTTCACGATCGTGAACGTCTTCTTCGCCGGCCTGCACAGCTACGCCGGGGTCTAGGACAAGCCGCCGGCATCGGCCAAAGGCCGCGGCCCGAATCAAGACAAAGGACCGCAGCCTCCGAATCAACAGAAGGCCCGCAGCCCCCGAATCAACGGAAGGCCCGCAGCCCATCGGGGCGGCGGGCCTTCTGCGGGTCCGGGGACCGGCGGGAGCCGGACGCCGGCGTCAGGTCAGCGGGCGCCTAGCGGGGCCCGTTCTCCGGGTCGTCTTCGCTCAACTGGCGGTCGTCATGGGCCGCGGGCTTGTCCTCGCCGCCGTGCTTGGGGTCCTCGCGCTTCTTGAGCTCCTGCTCCTTGCGGTTCAGTTCCTCTTCACGTTGTTTGGCGCGGCGCTGCGCATCGAGCGTGCGCAGGAAGGCGATGTCATCGTCCGGGGCCACCGGGCGGGGAGCCTGCTGGGCCTGCCGGCCGCCCGTCCTGGGGCGGCCCCACACGAACCACATCAGGGCTCCGATCAGGGGCACCAGGATGATTGTGAGGATCCATCCCGGTTTTGAGATACTGCGCACCTCGTGCGGCCGCGACCGGATGCACTCGATGAGGGCATAGATCACCACCGCGAGGGCCAGAACCGCGAGCAGGACAAAGAGACGGACCATGAGTCAATTGTAGGTGAGCGTTAAGCCGGGGGCTGATGAATCTTCGGACCGGCCGGACGATCTCGCGGGCAGCGTAAACTTGAGGCGTGGCTTTTTGGAAATTCAGCGCCCTGCGTCTCGGCATCATGGCCGTCATCTTTGTCATCTGCCTGTTTTTGAGGCTGGGTGTCGTCTACTCGGCCCTCGCCGCAGCGATCATGGGCTGGTGCATCACGTACCTGTTCTTCCGCAAGATGAGGGACGAAGCGGGGGCGGCACTGGCGCGCCGGTTCTCCGCCGGAGCCAAGGCACCGAGGACCTCGACGGAGATTTCGGACGCGCTGGCCGAGGACGCCGCCGTCGATCAGCACGGCGAACTGAACGTGGATTCCTACCGCAGGACCCGGGACTCCGGGCAGAAGCCGGACGGCACCCGGCCCGTGGACCGGGGCTGACCCGGCTTCGGGCGAGCCGCCGCCGCGGCTACCGGCCGGGAGGCGGCTACGACAGCCGGCTCAGCACCACGCCGAGCGCGAAGGCGGTGGCGAACCCGAGGTTAATCATCCCGGTCTGCTTGAGTACCGGGATGAGGCTTTCGCGCTTCTTGCCCTTGAGCATCAGCCAGCTCGGCGTCAGGCACGCCGGCACCAGCAGCAGCACCAGCAGGATCCACGGGAAGTCGTAGACCATGATGAGCGGTAGCAGGAGCGCCACCGCGAGCATCATGACGTAGCTGACGCGCGCCGCCTCGTCGCCCATCCGGACGGCCAGCGTCAGTTTCCCCACCTCGCGGTCCGTCGGGATGTCGCGGACGTTGTTGGCCATCAGCAGTGCCGTGGCGATCAGGCCGGTCCCGACCGCGCCGAGGAAGGACGGCCAGCTGACCTGCAGGGCCTGCGTGTAGGTGGTCCCCATGGTGGCCACAATGCCGAAGAACAGGAACACGTACACTTCGCCCAGCCCCCGGTAGCCGTAGGGGTTGTTGCCGCCGGTGTATCCCCAGGCGGCAATCACGCAGCCGACGCCCACCAGCAGCAGCGGCCAGGTCTGCGACAGGATGATCAGGGCGAGCCCGGCCACCATGGCCAGCCCAAAGCTGGCGAACGCGGCGGCCTTCACCGCTTTCGGCTTGGCCAGCCCGGACCCGGTCAACCGCAGCGGGCCCACCCGCACGTCATCGGTGCCGCGGACGCCGTCCGAATAGTCGTTCGCGTAGTTCACGCCCACCTGAAACAGGACAGCGATGAGCGCCGCGAGGAGGGCATGCAGCGGCCGGAAGGAACCCAGGTCGTAGGCGGCCGCGCTGCCGATGATCACCGGAGCGACCGCCATCGGGAGGGTGCGGGGCCGTGCCCCTTCGAACCATTGCCCGGCTGTAGCCACTGTGGAGAGTCCTTACCTGTGGGGGTTCATGCATCGTTGGCTGCGGGCAGCCGCAGCACCGGTCTATTCTCGCCCATGGAAGCGGAAGGCCGGTGCAGCCGTCGCCGCAGGAGTGGCCGATGTCACGGCGACGGCGGTTTCCCGCCACGCGAGCCGCGGTCGTGGCCGGCGGCCTCCGCCGCCGCACGGCGCAGGAGATCGGCCACGGCCAG